>DATGIY010000285.1:0-6601 GCA_035295475.1 Terriglobales bacterium | reverse complement strand
TTCCACCTCTCAGCAGAAGCCCTGTTCCTGCTGCTATCCGCCGCCTGGTTGCGGGGCACACCTGGGGGTGACTCCAATCACTGCGCGGGCAAACAATCCATTCCATGTTGTAGACGATGAAAGGGGCGGGCTGGAAGGCAGGCGGGCATGTGTCTCTGCCGCGATTGGCGGCCACACACGGTTTCGTCCTCCTGCTGCTTCCCATTCCGGGGTTGCATTTGTGGCACTTGTGGGTACAGGGCCTGGCTGGAGTCCTGGTCCTGGCTGCGGTCGTGTTCGCCCTGGCGTGGTGGGTGAGCAAGAACAGGGCTGAAAGATTGCAGGACGAGCTGCAGCAGGCCCAAGAAGAGGCGCGCGCACGGGAAAAGGAGCGCGACCTGGCCCAGGGCGAACTCCTGCTTCGGCTCGATCAGGAACGCGAGCTCAACCAGCAAAAAATGCAATTGCAGGCGCAACTGGCGGACTACGAAAAGTATGCCGCTCTGGCGCAGATGGCGCTGGGAGCCGCCCACGAAATCAACAATCCCCTGCTCGGAATCCTCTCCCACCTGGAACTGGAATTGAAAACCGCCGATACGGAAGCGCACAGCGAAATCGAGCAATGCATCGAGAGCGCCAAGCGAATTGCCGCCACCACGCGCGGACTGCTCAACTACACCCGGCCCGATCCCATGCGCGTCAGCCGCATTCAACTGGGGCGTCTGGTGGCCGAGTTACTGGGTTTTCTGCAGCATCAACCCATGTTGCGGGCCTTGCGGGTGGAGAATCGGGTCACTTCGGAGCTCCCGGCCATTCACGCCGATTCGCAGCAATTGTCGCAAGTTCTTATGAATGTGCTGCTGAACGCCGCCGAGGCTACCCCGGCCGGGGGGAGCATTGTCGTCGAAGCGGAGCACCTGCCGGCTTCAGAATCGGCCGAGATTCGCGTGATCGATTCCGGCGCCGGAATTCCCGCCGATATTCTGCCCCACGTGTTTGAGCCTTTCTTTACCACCAAGCACGGCAAGGGCACCGGGCTGGGATTAAGCATCAGCCAGGCCTACGTCCGGAGTCACGGTGGAGAGATTCGCTTGCAGAGCCAGGAAGGCGCGGGCACGACGGTGCGTATTACCTTGCCCCTGCGACGACAGCCCGAATCCGGCGTGGAAGAGGAGAAATCGGAGGTGGTGGTCTAAGAATGCCCTATTCCATCCTCATCGTCGACGACGAAGAACTGACGCGGCGCACGATCAGCCGCGGCCTTCGCCAGGAGGGCTGGGAAGTGCTGCTGGCCAGTAGCGGCGAGGAAGGGCTGAAGATTTTTGCCGAAGAAAAGCCGGAACTGGCGCTGCTCGATGTCGTGCTGCCCGGCATGAATGGCGTGGAGTTGCTGCGGCAAATCAAGCAGCAGGCGCCGGCGACCGTGGTGGTGATGATGAGCGCTTATCACATGGTCGACCGGGCGGTGGAGGCCATGAAACTCGGCGCCTTCGACTTCCTGGTCAAGCCCTTCCACTTGAGCGACATGGCCGCCACCCTGCATCACGCCACCGAAATGCTGCAACTGCGGGTGCGGGTTCGCGACACGGTAGAGGATGCCAAGGGGCGCTACGATTTTGGGCGGGTTGTCACCAAGAACGAAGTCACCCGGAAAATGCTCGAAGTGGCGAAGAAAGCCGCCGAGGCCGACCACACCACCATTCTTATCCAGGGAGAGAGCGGCACGGGCAAAGGAGTCCTGGCGCGCGCCATCCACTATGCCAGCCCGCGGGCATCCATGCCCTTGCTGGAACTCAATTGCGCCGCCCTCCCCGACGCGTTGCTGGAGAGCGAGCTCTTCGGCTACGAGCCGGGAGCGTTCACCGATGCGCGGCGCCGCAAGGAAGGCCTGCTGGAGCGCGCGCACGGCGGCACTGTTTTCCTGGATGAAATCGGCAACATGTCGCCCAGCGTACAGGCCAAGCTGCTGCGCGTTCTGGAGGAAGGCACATTTCTTCGCCTGGGTGGAACGCGCGTCATTCACGTTGATGTGCGCATGATCGCCGCCACCAACGCGAACTTGAAAGAAGCGGTGGCCCGGGGCAGCTTTCGCGAAGATCTTTACTATCGCCTCAATGTCGTTCCCCTGTTTATTCCCGCGCTCCGGGAGCGGCGCGAAGACATTCTGCCGCTGGCCCTCGACCTGGTGGAACACTTCAATCGCGAACTCAAGAAGTCCTTTACCGGACTTACCCCTCAGGCCGCTGAACTGATAGTTCACTACAGCTGGCCGGGAAACATTCGTGAATTGAAGAATGTGATCGAACGCGCCATGATTCTTTCTCCCGAAGGAGATATTGACGCCGAGTACCTTCCCGAGGAACTACGGGATTACAAAGAAAGTATCGCGCTGCAGGAACCCCTGTCGGCCTTTGATGTTTCTCCCACCGGGCATCAATTTGTGACCTTGGATGAACTGGAAGACGACTACATCAAGCAGGTGCTCATCGCCACGGGCAACAACAAGACGCAAGCGGCCCGCTTGCTGGGTATCCATCCCACATCTCTGCAGAGAAGATTGAAGAAAAGCGCCTCCCTCGACGAGCCTTGAGTCGGCTCACCTCTTGTCCCCTGCTGCAAAATGCAGGAGTAGCAGCAAAATGCAGTGGCGCCTTCGCCGCTTCCCAGAAAACGGAATCGGCTAAATCCTTCTCCGTCAATCTCCTGCCCACGATCTCGAGATTGTCCTCTGCGTGCAAGTAGAAATGTGAAACGCACAGCCTGCTGCGGGTCCCCACTGCCGGGCGCCAGCAGACCGGAGGAGGTGCTGGTTATGTCCATTCTCTTCGTGCTTTTGATGTTCCTTCTGGTACTGACCATCACCTACTTTCGCGGGCGGGAGGAACGGGCCCCGGCGCGCGTTTCACCGCCTGCGCCGCGCCCGCATATCCGGCGGGAACTGGGATTGGATATACCGGTGGACTACAGCTTTCATCCTGGCCACACCTGGGTAATGCGCGAAGGCCGGGAATCGGCCCGCGTGGGCATCGACAGTTTTACCGCCTATTTGCTCGACAAAGTAGACAGCATCGTTGTCACCGCTGAACAGCGCTGGGTACGACAGGGGCAGAAGCTCCTGACGCTCACGGTGGATGGGCAATCCGTGGACATGCTCTCACCCCTGGAGGGCGTGGTGACGGCGGTTAACCAGCAAGTGGTGAAGAGCCCTGAACTTCTGTCGCGGGATCCCTACCACGAAGGCTGGGTGTGCACGATCAAGTCTCCCGAGATGGATACCAACCTGCGCAACCTGGTGCAAGGCCCCATGGTCGCGCCCTGGATGCAAAACAACATCAGCCGCCTCAGCGGCATGATGGCGGCAGCCGATGCCAGATTCGCCCAGGACGGCGGAACCCCGTTGCCGGGCGCCTGGCGAGCGCTCCAGCCGGAAATGCGGCGCAAGATCATCGCAGAGTTCTTTTTGACATAAGACGTAAATCGATCTCGACATGAAGAACGAAAAGGCAACAGGGGGCGAGCACAATGAAGACGAAAGCCATCCTGGTGGACATCACCAAATGCATCGGCTGCCGCAACTGCGAGCAGGCATGCAAGGAAGCGCATGGATTTCCGGCGGAAAGCGAGCCGGTACTTTCGGCCACAGCACTAACTGTGGTTGAGCCACGAGGAGACAAGTTCGTACGCCGCATGTGCATGCATTGCCAGGACCCGGCCTGCGCATCGGCTTGTCCAGTAGGGGCGCTGAAAAAGACGGCGGCAGGCCCGGTGGTATATGAGGCCGGCAAGTGCATCGGGTGCCGCTATTGCATGCTGGCATGTCCCTTCGGGGTACCGCGCTACGAGTGGACCAAGTTGGCGCCCTACGTCAAGAAATGCGATATGTGCGCTGCGCAGGTAGCAAAGGGCGGTGTGCCGGCCTGCGTCCAGGCCTGCCCCACCGGCGCTTCCCAGTTCGGAGATCGCGAGGAACTGCTGGCCGAAGCACAAAAACGCATTCTGGAGAATCCCGCTTACGTGCGGCACATTTACGGCAGCGAAGAAGTCGGCGGCACTTCCGTATTTTTCCTGTCCGATGTGCCTTTCGAAAAGCTCGGCTTCCTGGCTGCGCCCAGCAATCGCCCCCTGCCGACATTGACGGCCGGCGCTCTGGGGGATGTGCCCACGGTCGTGCTGATCGGCAGTTCGCTGCTCGGGGGCCTGTATTGGTTTACGGAAAGGCGCCGCCAGGTCGCCCTCGCCGAATCCAGAGAAAAACATTCCACGTCCGACGTGGACGAGGAAAGGAGCTGAACCATGTCCGGCATTCGCTTTCCCAAAATTACCTTATGGCGCGTGCTCGTCATCCTGATCTTCGCCGCGGGCATCTACGCCACCTATGCGCGTTTCCTGCAGGGATTCGCCGCCAGTACCAACTTGTCGGACACGGTGCCCTGGGGTCTCTGGGTCGGGTTGGGCACCCTCTGCGGTGTGGGCCTTTCGGCGGGTGGTTTCGCGGTAGCGGCGGCGGCCTACATCCTAGGTTTCGAACGCTACCGCCCGGTGGTGCGCGCAGCCGTCCTGGTCTCATTCCTGGGATACCTGACCGTCGTGGTGGGCATGCTTTACGAACTGGGCCTGCCCTGGCGCGTCTGGCACCCCATCGTGATGTGGAACCGCCGCTCGGTGTTGTTCGAAGTGGCCTGGTGCGTCATGCTCTATACGACGGTGTTGACGCTGGAATTCTCGCCCGCAATTCTGGAAAAGATTCCCTGGAAGCGCATACGCGAGCAGTGCCTGCGCTGGCACCACGCCGTTCTGATCGGATTAGTGCTGGTTGGAGTCGTGCTGTCGTCGCTGCATCAGTCCTTCTTGGGTGGCCTTTATCTGATCACCCAAGGCAAGCTGGATCCCTTGTGGTACAGCCCCTATATTCCCAGCCTCTTCTACCTATCGGCGATTCCGGCGGGATTGGCGGTGACCATCATGGCGCTCTACCTGAGCGCACGTTCCCTAAATGCTCGCTTCGACCTCTCGATCCTGAACGAAATCAGCCGGCTGATGGCCCCGCTGCTCGGGATCTATGCCTTATTCCGGGGCATTGATCTTGTAACTCACGGTGCAGTTCCCTACATGTTTCGCTGGCGCTCGGAGACGGGATTGTTCTGGCTGGAGATCGTGCTGCTGGTCGTAGTACCGCTTGTGCTCCTGAGCTCGGAGCAGGTGCGGAGCAATCCTCAGTGGTTGTACTGGACTTGCGCTCTGGTGGTAATGGGGTTTATGGCGAATCGCCTCAACGTGTCGGTCACGGGCTTGCAGGCCAGCGCCGGCGTCCACTACGTGCCCAAGTGGACGGAGATGGCTTCCACGCTCGCGATTATCGCGGCCGCGGTGCTGGCTTTCCGCTACGCTGTGCTTTATCTGATCATCTTTCCCCAGGCGAAGCAGCGCTGGATTGTGGGCGCAGCGTCCGGGGATTAAGACAAAGATGATGTAAGGATCCGACGGCAAAGGCCTCCAGCATTCGCCGGGTACAACGGCGAATGCTGGTTTTTTCAGAGGCTTCGACGACCTGGCGAAAATAAAGCGCTGCGCTCAAGTCAGGTTTCCGACTGGTCCTGTTCCTCTTCAAGGGAAAGCGGCCAGATCTGATCCACAACCATCCCGAAGCTGACGATCCCCACAGGCAGCCATAAAGATCGTAATCTCCAGATTGAATCCATCCAGACGCCGGTCGCCGCGCCTATGGAATAAAGCAGCCAGATGGCGATCATGAACCGTGCCCGGTGCAAGACCTGGTGAAGCGCTGCCGCGGTATCCCGTCCCTGCCTGCTGTCGTAGCTAAGAAAAAGAGCCTGCGACAGCAGTTGCGCGAGCTTATTGAGCATGCCCGTAACAAAGGTGGTGTGGACCGTCAGCGATCCGATTCTGGTGAGGGTCGCCGTCTGCAATCCCATCGCCGCCGCCAGCATGGCGAGCAGTCCCAGTCCTGTTTTCTCAGAGAGGGTATGACCGCCGGCCAGAGGAATCACTCCGGCGATCAGCGCCGCCTCAATCAGAAGAGTTGCCGAGGCGATACGGCGAATACGTGTGCGCGATCCAATCTCGATCACTGTCCGCCCGATGATCGAACCGGTCAGGAAGGAAGCAATCACGCAGGCGGCTTTGGCAGCATCAGGCCAGCGCGTCTGGAACAGGTTCTGCGCCAGGTGCACGGTTTCCCCCGTCATATGTGCGGTGAAGGCGTGGAATAGCCCCAGATATCCGATGATGTCCACACACCCGGCGGCGAACGTCAGCAGTAGCGCAACCGCGACCTTGGTGTTGATACGACGTCTGCGCCGTGGCCCTGGCATACCTGCTTGGATGTGATGCGCTACGGCGGAAAATGGGAGCAGCCGCTACCGACGAACCTACAGCGATGTGCACTCTGTGGTTAAAAGCGGTGGTAGCCGGGACCGCGGAGGACCATGCCGGGCAAAGCGTTGGTCATTTTGCCTCCATCGATCACGGGCACGCCGTTGACCAGGACATACTCCATTCCCTGCGATAGCTGATTGGGATTCTCGAACGTGGCCACATCGCGGATGGTAGCGGGGTCGAAGACCACAACATCGGCCCACATACCTTTTTTCAGCACGCCACG
>DATGIY010000284.1:0-3196 GCA_035295475.1 Terriglobales bacterium | reverse complement strand
AGAAGCAGCCGGGCACCAACACGGTGGCGATTGTGGACGCCATCAACCAGGTGCTGCCCCGGCTGGAACAGCAGATTCCTCAGTCCATCAAGATCACTACCCTGTACGACCGCTCGGTTTCGATCCGCAAAAGCGTCAACGATGTGAAGTTCACGCTGCTGCTGGCCATCGTGCTGGTGGTGCTGGTCATATTCCTGTTCCTGCGCAACGCCTCCGCCACCATTATTCCCAGCCTGGCATTGCCCATCGCGATTATCGGCACGTTCTCCGTGATGTATGCGCTGGGCTACACGGTGGACAACCTGTCGCTCATGGCGCTCACGCTATCAGTGGGCTTCGTGGTGGACGACGCCATCGTGATGCTGGAAAACATTGTGCGCCACATGGAAATGGGGAAAACGCCGCTACAGGCGGCGCTGGACGGAGCCGGAGAAATTGGCTTCACCATTCTTTCCATGACTTTGTCGCTGGCGGCGGTGTTCATTCCCATCCTGTTCATGGGCGGGATTATCGGCAGGCTGCTGCACGAGTTCGCGGTGGTGATCACGGCCGCCATTCTGGTTTCGGGCGTGGTATCGCTGACCCTAACCCCGATGCTTAGCAGCCGCTTCCTGCGCCCGCCATCGGAGACGCGGCACGGCGCGTTTTATAACGCCACCGAGCGCATGTTTGACGGGGCCTTGCGCTTCTACGAGTGGTCGCTGGGCAAGGTGCTGCGCCATAAGCTGGCCACGCTGATGGTCAGCCTGGTGGTAGTGGGGCTCACGCTGTTTCTCTACGAAAGTGTGCAGACCGGCTTCATTCCCAACGAAGATGCGGGCCTGCTGTTCGGGTTCGTGCAGGCGCAGGAAGGCATCGGCTTCGATCAGATGGGGCAGAAGATGCAGCAGATCGCCCACATCACGGAAGCCGACCCCAACGTCGAGTACACGATGACGTTCTATGGGACGCCGGTGAACCAGGGGCGCGTCTTCATGCACCTGAGGGACGTGAAAGACCGGACCAACCAGATCAGCGCCGACCAGGTGATCCAGGAACTGCGGGCCAAGCTGATGCGGGTACAGGGCGTCTTTGTGTTTCTGCAAGTACCTCCCACGATCAACGTGGGCGGCAGCCTGACCAACGCACAATATCAGTTTGCCCTGCAGTCGCCGGACATCAAAGAACTGTACGCCGACGCCCCCAAGCTGCAGGGGGCGCTGCGCCAGATCCCACTGCTGCAGGACGTGAGCAGCGATCTGCAAATCCACAATCCGCAACTGGACGTCAAAGTAGACCGGGACAAGGCGTATGCGCTGGGCCTTACGGCACAACAGGTCTCCGATGCGCTCTATTCCGCCTTTGGGCAACGGGAAGTCAGTACCATATACGCGCCCAGCAACGAATACTACGTGATTCTGGAGCTGGAGCCTCCCTACCAGAACAACCCGCAAGCGCTTTCCATGCTGTACGTGAGAGGCAGCGGCGGCAAGCTCATTCCCCTGAGCACGGTGACCCAAATCGTTCCCGATCTGGGGCCGCTCACCGTCAACCACCTGGGGCAGCTGCCGGCGGTCACGCTCAGCTTCAACCTCAAGCCGGGAGTCTCCCTGGGAGAAGCGACCAGGGCGGTGGAAGATGTCGCCAACCGCATTCTTCCAGGGACGGTACAGCGGAGCTTCCAGGGCACGGCGCAAGCTTTTGAGCAGTCGTTCCGCGGCTTAGGATTGCTGCTCGTGGCCGCCATTCTGGTGATCTACATTGTGCTGGGCATCCTGTATGAAAGCTTCATCCACCCGCTCACGATTCTTTCGGGATTGCCGTCGGCGGCGGTGGGAGCACTGATCACGCTGATCCTGTTTCACCAGGAACTCAATTTATATTCCTTCGTCGGCATCATCATGCTGATCGGCATCGTGAAGAAGAATGCCATCATGATGATTGACTTCGCCCTAGCCAACGAGCGGGAAAAAGGCGAAAGCCCGGAAGAATCCATTTATCAGGGAGCGCTGGTCCGCTTCCGGCCCATCATGATGACCACCATGGCGGCACTGATGGGCATGGTGCCGGTGGCGGTGGGTTGGGGAACGGGTTCCCTGCAGGGGCTGGGGCTGGCCGTCGTGGGCGGGCTGATCTTCTCGCAGATCATTACCCTTTACATCACGCCGGTGTATTACGTTTATCTGGACCGGGCGCAGAACAGTTTGAACCGCAAGTGGTCGCAGCTGACCGGCAGGCGGCAGCGTGGTCCCTCGGAACCGGTTGAAGACAGGCCGGTTCCCGCTGATTGAGATCGCCACCCGAGTAACCAGACAATTCCCTGCTAACGTCCCCTCCGCTGGGACGTCCATGTTTACAGCTAAGCGCACCGGGCCGCAATTTAACGAACTCTTAACGACAATTCGACGTATCACATGGTATACGAGAGTGAAATGCTGACAATCAACGTACAACGAATTGCCAATACCGCCGTGCTGCGGTGCACCGGGCGTATGGTTGTGGGGCAAGGCCTGGACACGCTGCGAGATGCCGTGCTGTGCGAGATGGATAAGGGGTCGATTGTGCTCGATCTGGCCGGAGTCGAACGCATCGATGCCGGCGGGCTGGGAATGCTGGTGTTTCTGCACACCTGCGTAAACGGCCTGGGAAGTGAACTGAAGCTTATTGCACCTTCGCCAGCGGTGGCGGAAGTGCTGGCGCTGACCCGGCTGGATTCGGTGCTCACTCTTTGCCCGGCAGAGACAGGCACCGAATTCGACCCGCGGACCACGGCCGAGCGGTGGGAAGCCTGCGCCTGATTTTCCCTCCTGTAACCCCCATCTCCATGGCATAATTTCTCGTTCCACTTGCGGGGGTAAACATGGCGCATCATGCGGTATCGCTCAGGGTGACTCCGTGCTTCCGAGTCGAGTGCCAGTTCTGGCTGGATGATGATGGCTGGAATGGCAATGCCGCCGAGTTTCAGATCTCCGTGCGAGCTGCCAGCTTCGCCGACGCCAAGGCCGATATGGAATTAGCGCTGGCCAGGTATATCGAATCCGTACTGCGCGAACATCGCATGGCGAAAGCCGGGCAAGCGGCCTGAGGCCGCACAGCAGTTGTTGAACACAGTTCCTTTCTCTACAACGCCACTTCCAGCATCAATCTCCCGAGCCGATTCCGCTTTTTAACCACGGCGTAACCAACGCAGCGGCCAAACAAAGTAGGCTGAGAGTGG
>DATGIY010000283.1:0-2219 GCA_035295475.1 Terriglobales bacterium | reverse complement strand
TGAGATCGGGTTCGTCACTCAGGCCCAGAAAAGAGGGGCCACTGATGGTTTGATCGCCATTGTCGTGGACGGGCTCGATCGGGGGTAAAGGCCGGGAAGGCGCATTACGCGCCTGCGCGACGGCCACGGGCTCAGCGGGCTTGGGCTGGAGCAAGGGAATGCCGCACTTGCCGCAGAACTGATTTTCAAACGGGTTTTCGCTCCCACAACGGGGACAAAATGTGGTTATCATAAGGCCGCAACGCGAGAACTTAGCGACGGGGTGGCGTTCCTATTATCTACCATTAGATGTGAGCTGGCATAATTAAGTTCTCCGGCCGGGGTTGCTTTACACCCGAGAGGAGCGCATGTTAGTCTCGTAACTGGTTATAAAAAGACGAGAAGACAGGAGTGCGGCAGGTTCAGTGCTAGCCCGAGAGCAGAAAAAGACCCTCATTGACCAATATCGCACGCATGCGACCGACACCGGGAGCCCGGAGGTCCAGATCGCAATACTGAGCGAGCGCATCGGTCAGCTGACGGAACACTTTAAGACGCACAAGAAAGACCACGCCTCCAGGCGCGGTCTGCTCATGCTGGTCAGCAAGCGGCGGCGCTTGCTGGACTACCTGAAGAAATACGACTCCGAGCGATACCAAACCGTTATTCAGAAACTCGGCATTCGCAAGTAGTTGTATCTACGGGATTCCCGCAGAGCGGGCCCGCCGCGGTGCCGGCGATCCAGGCTGTGCTTGGGCAGCGGCGCGTGGGCTAGTCCGCAGGTTGCGTCGATTCGGCCACATTGACACTTACCCTCCTCGGCCTGAGGCTGCGCGAGCCCAAACTCGTCTGACGAAATTCCTGGAAGGATAAAGCATGAAAGAAGAAGTTACAGTTGAACTCAGCGGCGGCAAACAACTCAGCTTTGAAACCGGCAGGCTGGCCAAACAGGCGCACGGCGCCGCCGTGGTGCGCAGCGGCGACAACCTGGTGCTGGCCACGGCAGTAGCCAATCAGGAGCCGCGGGAAGGCATCGATTTCTTCCCGCTGACGGTGGATTACCGCGAGTACACCTATGCCGGCGGAAGGATTCCCGGCGGTTTTATCAAGCGCGAAGGACGGCCCAGCGAGCGCGAAATCCTGACCAGCCGGCAGATTGACCGGCCTATTCGGCCACTTTTTCCCGAAGGCTTCCGTAACGAGACCCAAGTGATCTCGTTCGTGCTTTCCGCCGATACGGAGAACGACCCCGACGTTCTGGCGATTAATGGCGCGTCCTGCGCGTTGACCCTGTCGGACATTCCGTTTCAGGGGCCGGTGGGCGCGGTGCGGGTGGGACTGATCAACGGGCAGTTCGTGATCAATCCCAATTACGAGGAAATGCGCGGCGGGCTGCTGCGCCTGATGGTGGTGGGCACGGAGGAAGGCATCGTGATGATCGAGGCCGGCGCCAGCCAGGTGCAGGAACAGACCATCGTTGATGCCATCGAGTTTGGCCACACGGAAATCAAAAAGATCTGCGCCGCCATCAATCAGCTGCGCGAACGGGTGGGCAGGCCCAAGCGGCCGTTCACGGCGCCGGTGATCGACGAGGTGTACTACAAGGACTTACGGAAGAAAATTGAGCCTCGGCTCTCCGACGCCCTGGATACCGAGAAGCATGTCAAAGCGGAAAGCTATGACCTGGTCAAGGCGTACAGGAAGGAACTGCTGGAAGCGCTACCCGAAGAGGACACCCAGGCCCGGGAAAAACTGACCAGGTACTACGAAATTATTCGCGAACGGATTTTCCGGGATCAGGTGATTGGCAAGAAGCGGCGTCCAGACGGGCGAGCTTTCGACCAGATCCGGCCCATTTCCATCGAGGTGGGGGTGCTGCCACGCACGCACGGTTCGGCGATCTTTACCCGCGGCGAAACGCAAGCGCTGGTCACGACCACGCTGGGCACAGCCGAAGATATGCAGCGCCTGGAGGTATTCGAGGGCGAAGCCAAGAAGCGCTTCATGCTGCACTACAATTTCCCGCCCTTCTCGGTGGGCGAAGTGGCCTTTCTGCGGGGCGCGGGACGGCGTGAGATAGGTCACGGCGCTCTGGCCGAGCGCGCGGTCAGCGCGGTGTTGCCCGCAGAAACGGACTGGCCCTATGCCATGCGGGTGGTCTCCGACATTCTGGAATCAAACGGATCTTCCTCCATGGCCACGGTTTGCGGGGCTTCGCTTTCGCTGATGGATGCGGGCGT
>DATGIY010000282.1:0-4605 GCA_035295475.1 Terriglobales bacterium | reverse complement strand
CCCTCGTGGCCGGTGTTCATGGCCTGCAACATATCGAAAGCTTCCTCGCCACGGACTTCGCCCACCACTATGCGGTCAGGACGCATACGCAAACTGTTAATTACCAGCTGCCGCTGGCGAATGGCGCCTTTGCCTTCAATGTTGGGCGGGCGCGTCTCCAGGCGGACCACGTGTTCCTGCTTGAGCTGCAGTTCGGCCGCGTCTTCAATGGTGACAATGCGTTCCGAGTTCGGAATGTAGCCGGAGAGCACGTTGAGCAGCGTGGTTTTACCGGCGCCGGTGCCGCCGGAGATGAGCAGGTTGAGCCGGCCCTTGACCATAGCGGCCAGCAGTTCCAGCATGGGTTCGGTCAGGGTCTTGTTCTCGATCAGGTTGCGCGCGGTCAGCGGATCGCGGCCAAAACGGCGGATAGAGAGCGCCGGGCCGTCCACCGCCAGCGGGGGAATGATGGCGTTGACGCGGGAGCCGTCAGGCAGGCGGGCATCCACCATGGGCGAGGATTCGTCAACCCGGCGGCCGACCCGCGACACGATGCGATCGATGATCTGCATCAGGTGCTGGTCGTCCTTGAAGGTCAGTCCCGTGGGCTCGAGCTTGCCGTTGCGCTCGATGTAGACCTGGTTGTAGCGGTTGACCAGGATATCGGAGATGCTGGGATCCTTGAGCAGCGGTTCCAGCGGGCCCAGTCCGAAGATCTCATCTAGAATTTCACGCGCCAGCCGCTCGCGTTCGGCAAAACTGAGAGGCACAGCCTCGCTGTTGACCGAATTGCGGATCAACACCAGCACTTCTTCGCGCGCGGCATCGCTGGGGGTGCGGCCCAGTTTCTCCAGGTTGAGGCGGTCAAGAATTTTGCGGTGCAGATCGGCCTTGACCTGCTGGTATTCCGTGCGCTCGAACTGCGTTCCCGTTCCTAGTGAACCCATGCGTCACTCCCTAGACAGTTTTGAATAGCGACCACCCGGTACGCTTGCCGCTCTCGTCGGCTTCGGTCAGCGTCGCCGCCAGTCCGGTAAAGGAGCGGGCGACTTCGGAGTGGTTCTGCTGAATGACCGGTACGCCGCGGTCAATGGAATTGGAGACCGCTACGTATTGATTGGGGATCTTCCACAACAGCTTCACGCCGGTGGCCGCTTCGGCGTCGCTCTCGCTGAAGCCAGGAATCTTGCGAAAGCGGTTGAGCACCAGGCGCACGCGGTCGCGGCCGCCTGATTCGCCCAGGTACTGCAGCACGCGGGCCGCGCTCCACAGGGAAGCGACGTCGGTATGCGCCACCAGCAGCACGTATTCCGACAAGTTGCACACCAGGCGCGTGGCCGCATCCAGGCGGGTCGAGGTGTCCACCACGATGTAGCGGTAGTGGCTGACCAGAATGTCGAACAACGCGGCGAATTCGCTGGTGGTCGGCTCGATAGAAGTCGGGGTGCTGGTTCCCGCCAGCAGGTGCAGCCCATCGGGATGGCGGGTCATAAAGCTCTCCAGCAGCGAGCCGTCCATGCGATGCAGGTTACGCAGGGCATCGGCAATGGTGAACAGCGGTTTCACGTTCAGGTGAAGCGCGGCATGACCCAGCGGCGCCAGATCCACCAGGGCCACACTGCTGTGAGAAGACTGCAGGGAAAGGGCGGTGTTCACCGCCACCGTGGTGGCTCCCGTGCCACCTTTGGCGTTGACCACGGTGAATACCTTGCCGCGGCGGCCGCTGTCTCCGTGGGCCTTGCGCTGGGCCGCAGTCAGGCGGACAAAAGCCTCGAGCAGGGCGGTGGTGGTGGTGGGCCGCTCGATAAATTCGCGCGCTCCGGCGCGCATGGCATTGACGATCACCTGCGGTTGGGACATGCTGCCGACGGCAAACACAGCGGCGTTGGCGACTTCCGCCCGCAAAGTCTCGATGGCGCGGATGGCGGCCGTGGGATTGTCGTTGGGGATATCCACCATCAAAACATCGGGCGTGACTCCTTGAATCCGCCGCAGCAGAGGATCGGTGGCGGCCACCGGAAAAGCGGGACAGTTGTGCACGGTGCGGGCCACATTGGTGCCGTCTACCAGCACCTGCAGCACCGAGCGCTGTTCGTCGTCGGTCGCCAGGATTACGACTGCTAATTCAGCCATTGCTCCACTACCTTCCCTGGGAATCTTTCAGCGTTCTCTTACCTGCAACTCCTACCAGCAACTCCTACGCTCAAGGCGCCTGAATCAGGCGCACGGGAACTCCGCCGGGGCCAGTGCCGCCATTTACCGGTGGTCCCGTACCACAATCATTCGCCGTCACAAAATGGGCAGTAATATCTGCATTTTTGGCGTTATCTATGCTGTTTACGAAAACCTCCATAAAGCCCACGAAATTAACTGGCTTTGCGCCGGGCGGGACGGGAGCATTGGGTGGGCAATCATCGTACACCGCTGCAGTAATAAGGGATTTACTGAAATCGTTCGGCTGTGCGCAGTCTCCAGCAGGATCACCGGGACAGTAAGAAAAGGGGCCGGGAGCGCTGTTTTGCTCCCACCAGCCGTCTGCTGGATTACCAATGAGGTCCTCTACGCCCGTAAATGTCTTTCCCGTATCGACCCCGTTCTGGGTCGTCAGGCTCTGCCCGCAATGTCCACTGAAGTTCTGCATAACCGCGGTGTTGACGTCGCAGGTCGGGTCATTGAGGCAATGGCTGATGGTGCACCCGTACGTTCTGCCGCCAGCGCCAAAATCCAACGACATGTACTGACTCGGTGTGGTGGTGTCATTCGGGTTAACAGGCCGCATCACAAACTGTGTGCCTAATTTTCCTTTAGCCCAATCGGTGAGTTGCTGGTTCTGAAACAAAACGTGGCCCGCGGAACATGCTGTTTGAATGGTATCGCCCGGATCCGCTACGACCGTATTGGGGATGAAAAACGGCTTCAAGCAATGCGTTCCTCCCGCGACGGGACTGGCTTCGGCGGTGGCTCGGGTGTTCACCGCCACCGATTTCCAGCCGATGGCGCGGGCAAAAAATGTGCCAATCGCCGTCGCCCCGGTGCGCGCGATATAAACCGTGACGCGGCGATTGGTGGTATCCACGCACACTCCGGTGGTGGTGCTGGTGGGAGGGCAGGGGCCGGCAGTAGCCGTCCCGAAATCAGCCGCGCTCAGCGTCTGCCCCAGAATTTTGTTCTGAATGGCAGTGGCGACCGCCACGTTGCCCACCGCGGCCACCGACGGGTTCGCCGAGTAGGCAAACACGCCCGCGCCCGCCAGCGCCCCGGCATCGGCGGCATGCTGCGCGCTGGTGCGCGCCGTATAGAGAATCCCCAGGTCGATGGCCAGGGCGGCAAAGGCGAACAGCACCACGATAAAGACGGCCACCAGGGGCAGCGTCATGCCGAGTTCCGGCTGGCGCTTCTTGCCGGTCATTATTTACTGCCTCCTCCGGGCTTGGACCCGTCAAACTTGTTCTTATCCATGAACGGTTGCGGGAAACGAGGGAGCGGCGGAGCAATCTTGTCGGGCGAGATCTTCCTCGCCGTCACCAGCACCATCAGCTCCGAGTTGCTCTTCTGCGCGCTCTTGCTCTTGAACAGCGTACCCAGGATGGGAATGTCGCCCAGCCCGGGAATCTTGGAGGTCAAGGTCGTCACCCGGTTGTCCATGAGCCCGGCGATCACGAAGCTCTGCCCATCCTGCATCTCGAATTCGGTTTCCGCCTTGCGGGTGCTGAGGGCAGGGATGGTGAAGCCGGAGATCACGAGAGCATTGGCAAAATCCAGGGTGCTGACTTCGGGCGCCACCTTCAGGTGAATGTCGCCATTGGGCATGATCACCGGGGTGAAGCTCAAACGCACGCCGAAATCCTTGAATTGAATGGTCACCGCGGTAAAACCCTGGCCCGGCTGCACCACCGGGAAGGGGAACTGGCCGCCCGCCAGGAAGCTGGCTTCCTTGCCGTTCATGGCGATCAGGTTGGGCTCGGCCAGGATTTGCAGCAGGTTCTTGCTCTGCAGCGCCTTGATGACCGCGCCCAGGTGAATGTCGGGCCGGAACAGGAACAGGTTAAGCGCGTCCTGAATGGTTTCCGTGCTGGTGAACTGGGTTCCGGGCGCGCGCGGAAACACATCCGTGATCTGCTGCTGTCCCACGTTGCCGAACTGCTGCGTGGTCACAGTGCCCACCGTGTTGGTAGCGCCGGTGGAGAAAACGTTGATGCCCAGCTGGGTGAGCGCGGTGCGATCGACCTCGGCGAACTTCACCTCGAGCAGCACTTCCTGCGAGCCCACGGGACCGAAGGTCAGCACATTGACCACGTTCTTGCTGTAAGCCTCGGCGATCATGCCGGCGCGCTTGGCCACATCCTCTGTGGAAACATGGCCAGAGAGCACGATGGCAGCCCGGGAGGGCGAGACGTCAATGCGTTCTTCGGGGAAAATGCGATGGATTTCTTCCGCGCAGGCGGTCACGTCCACGTCCACGCGCAGGTCGAAGCTGCGCGAGCGCTCGGCCTCATCCCAGATAAGCAGCGACACCTCACCGGGAGCGCGGCCATGCACCAGGATCTGAGTGGGGGTGACGACGATAGCGTCGGCCACGTTGGGATCGGTGACGGATACGCGCTTCAGGCGCTCGGTGGTGTTGAT
>DATGIY010000281.1:0-4188 GCA_035295475.1 Terriglobales bacterium | reverse complement strand
TTTCCCTCATGATTTCCGGCAACTGCGTGGAGTTGCTGCAGGCCTTTGATGCCGTGCCCATCTATCCGGAGATCAATGCCCTGCAACTCGCCATCCGTCACCAGTCCCTCGAGCCCATTCTCGCCGCCGAAGACCTGGGCTACGCCGCCGATAACTGCGCCTACGTGAAAGCTGATATCGGCGCCTACCTCAAGGGCCTGACCCCAACCGGCTCGCGCCTGCCGCAGCCGGCGCTGGTGCTATGCAATTTTGTCGGCTGCAATACCTACCTTAAGTGGTTCGAGCACGTGGCTGCCTTTACCGGCGCCCGGCTGTACACGATTGACGTTCCGTTTTTGCGTACGGATGAGCCCACGCCCGCCGACGTGCAGTACGTCGTGCGCCAGCTCAAGCAACTGGTGCCGGTGCTGGAGTCGCTTTCCGGCCGCAAGTTCGATCTGGAACGATTTCAGGAAGCCGTGCGCTGTTCGGCGCGGGTGGAAGAGCTCTGGTCTCAAATCAAGCACCTCGCCCGCCGCTCCCCTTCTCCTTTCGACGCCTACTTCGACGCCATCACCCTGATGGGGCCGCTCTATGTGTATCGAGCCAGCCAGGAAGGAGTGGAGTTCTTCGAAGTCGCGCTGCGTGAGCTGCAGGAAAAGGTGGCCAATGGCGAGGGCGTCTACGATCGCGAGCAATTCCGCGTGGTGATGGAAGGGCCGCCGCCCTATCCCTATTTCCGCACCTTCCGCGACATGTTCGCGCAATGGAAGGCGTGCGCCGTGGCTTCCACCTACTCCACGGTGGGCGGCTTGTGGGAGTTCGGATTCCGCCACGACCCGGACAAGCCCTTTGAATCGGTGGCCATGCACATGCTGTCGCAGAATGTCACCAACCGCAATTACCTGCAGCGTTATGAACAAATCAAGCGCTATGTGCAGGAATGGAACGCCGACGGCGTCATCATCCACTTCGTCAAGAGCTGCCGGCTGTTTTCCGCCGGCCAGGGCGACATGCGCGATTACTTCACACGCGTGCTGGGCGTACCCACGCTCTACATCGAGTCTGACCTGGAAGACCCGCGCTATTTCGCCGAAGCGCAGACCAAGAACCGAATCGACGCGTTTTTTGAGGCGCTGGAACACGCAAAAGTGACCGCTGCTCGCGCCTGAGGAGCCATTATGCGATTTGCCGCCGGAGTGGATGTTGGTTCGACGCAAACCAAAGCCATCATCATGCAGGAGAACGAGCATGCACGCATTGTGGCCCGCGCCCTGGTGGACACCGGCGCCAATGTTACTAAAGCCGCCGAGCACGCCTTCCTTACCGCCTGCCGCCAAACCGGGTTGGAAGCACACGAGGTGGGATTCGTGGTGGGCACCGGCTACGGCCGCTACAAGATTTCCTTCGGCCACACCCAGATGACCGAGATCAGCTGTCACGCTCGCGGCGCCCACTACCTTTTTCCGGGCACGCGCACCGTCATCGACATGGGTGGGCAGGACTCCAAGGCCATTAGCGTGGGCGAGACCGGCGAAGTGCGCGATTTTGTCATGAACGATAAATGCGCCGCCGGTACCGGCCGTTTTCTCTCCAATGCCGCGGACGTCATGGGCATCAGCCTGGATGAGGTCGGGCCACTTTCTCTGCAAGCCAGCAAGCCCGTGAAAATCGCCACCGTCTGCACCGTGTTTGTGGAATCGGACATTCTGTCCTATCTGGCGCAGGGCAAGAAGGCGGAAGACATTTTGGGCGGCGTCCATCAAGCGATTGCCAAGCGCACCGTTTCGCTGGCCCGGCGAATTCCCCTGGATCCGCAAATCACCATGACCGGAGGCGTCGCCCGCAACCTCGGTATGGTCCGCGCTCTTGAGGACGTGCTGGGCTGCAAGTTGCAGGTCAGTCCCGAGGCACACTTCACCGGTGCCATTGGCGCTGCCTTGTTTGCTCTGGAAAAACTGGATCAGAGTTTCGAATTCGGCCTGTGGAGAACCGAACATGCGCTACACGGCGGGAATTGATATTGGCACCGCGCTGACCAAAGCGGTGATCGTCAGCGGCGGCAACGGCGAAGCGCCCCGCATACTGGGCCGGGGCATGCTCAAAACCGGCGTGCACCTGGAGAAAGCCGCGGCGGAGGCGCTGGCCTCAGCCCGCGACATGGCTCATTTGCCCGCTCACGAAGCGTTGTATGTCGTCTCCACCGGCTTTGGCCGCTATAGTCCCTCGTTTCGTGATACCCAGGTCACCGAGATCACCAGCGCCGCCCGCGGTGCCTGGTTTCTGTTCCCGGACTCCCCTACCGTGCTCGACGTCGGCAGCCAGTCCACCCGCGCGGTGGGCCTCGCCGCTAACGGCCGAGTGCGCGCCTTCAAAACCAACGACAAGTGTGCCGCCGGTTCCGGCAGCTTCATCGTGCGCGCCGCCAAGTACCTGCAGGTGGACATGAGCAAGGTTGGCGAACTGGCGTTGCAGGCCGGAAATCCCCAACCCATCTCCAGCATCTGCGCCGTGCTGGCGGAAAGCGAGATTATCAACCACGTGAGCGCGGGAGTGACAGTGGAGGACATTCTGGGCGGCATTTACGATTCCCTGGCCAGCCGCGCCGGCCTGCTCTTGAAGCGGGTGAACCTGGGCGAACAGTTGACCTTCATCGGCGGCGTCGCCCGCCAGCGCGGCATGATCAAGGCCCTGGAGCAGCGCCTGCACGTGAAAGTAAATGTGCCAGAGCACTGCGAATTCGTTTGCGCCCTGGGCGCCGCGCTTCTGGGGCTGAGCCGACTGGAGAAGGCCGCGGCGGCTGCGGTTGGCACCACGGCGTAAAACCGACTTCACTCGCCGCTGATTAACACCGATTGGCGCAGATCAGTTATTGCCTTCTTCCCGCCGCGGGCGCACAATTCCTCTCCACACCTGACGCCATCATGAAACGCCTGCTGCTGTTCGCCTTCGCTTCTCTGTTCGCAATCTCCGCATTCAGCCAATCACAACCGGCTGGGCAAACATTTGACCTTGTGATTCTGCACGGCCGGGTGATGGATCCCGAGTCCGGCCTGGACGCGGCGCGCAATGTGGGGATCAACGGCAAACACATCGCCATCATCACGGCGGACAATATTCGCGGCCGCAGGACCATTGATGCGCAAGGCCTGGTGGTGGCTCCCGGCTTCATTGACCTGCACTCCCACGGCCAGGATGCGGAGAATTACCGCTACAAGGCAATGGACGGCGTCACTACCGCCCTGGAGCTGGAAGTTGGGGTCGGCGATATTGACCAGTGGTATACCCAGCGCGAAGGCAAGGCCCTGATCAATTATGGCGCCACCATTGGCCACATCCCCACCCGCATGCGTCTGATGCATGATTCTGGCACCTTCCTGCCGCATGACAAGGCGGCGACCACGGTTGCCACACCAGAGCAGATTGCGGAAATGAAACGCGACCTGGAGCATGGCCTGGCCCGTGGCGCGCTGGGCGTGGGCTTCGGCATCGGCTATGTTCCTGCCGCTACGCGCTGGGAAATCATCCAGATGTTCGCCGCGGCGGCGAAATTCCACACTCCCGCCTTTGTGCATCTGCGCAACGGCAACGATCCCGATAGTCCCATGGCTTCTCTAGAAGAGGCGATCGCCGCCGCTGCCATCACCGGCGCTCCGCTGCATGTGGTGCACATCTCCAGCAGTGGCCTGCGCTTCACCCCGCAGATGCTGGCCTCTATTGCCGATGCCCGCCAGCGGGGAATGGACATCACTACCGAGTGTTATCCCTACACCGCCGCCATGACCGACCTGGGCTCCGCCCTATTCGCTCCTGGCTGGCAGAAGGGCATGGGCATCAGCTATCACGATCTGCAGTGGGTGGCCACCGGTGAGCGGCTCACCCAGGAAATCTTCGAGAAATACCGCAAGCAGGGCGGTCTGGTGATTATTCATTCCATCCCTCCGGAGATTGCCCGGCTGACTGTCTCCAGCCCCCTGACCATGATCGCCAGCGACGGCCTGATCACCAACGGCAAAGGCCATCCGCGCGGCGCCGGCACCTATGCCCGCGTCCTCGGCTACTACGTCCGCGAGCAGCACGCACTTTCCCTGATGGAAGCCTTGCGCAAGATGAGCTTGATGCCCGCCGAGCGGCTGCAGGCGCGCGCTCCCATGATGGCGAACAAAGGGCGGGTCAAGGTGGGCGCCGATGCCGACCTGACCCTTTTCG
>DATGIY010000280.1:0-7022 GCA_035295475.1 Terriglobales bacterium | reverse complement strand
AAGAAAGCCCTGCTGCACAGTCTTAAGATGCTTCGGTGACGGGGTGACGTGACCCGACCAGGAGTTC
The DNA here is from genome assembly GCA_035295475.1 of Terriglobales bacterium. Taxonomy (GTDB): domain Bacteria; phylum Acidobacteriota; class Terriglobia; order Terriglobales; family Acidobacteriaceae; genus JAICWP01. Next base: position 6,955 of record DATGIY010000280.1, on the reverse strand, counting down.
TGAGTGCGCTGGAACTGGAGAATTCGTTACGGTGCCGTGGGTCAAAATAAAAGGCACCTCGGGTACTACTCATGGTTACGGAAGTTACCTCCTGCACGCCGGTATCAGCGGCCACAATAGGCCAACTGCGAGGTCTTATGCGAACGGTACTCGCCGCGTTCGTCAGCCTTGTGCTCGCAATCAGCTTGCAGGCGCAGGGCACCAGTCCGCGTCGACGGCAACAATCTAACAATACCTCGCAGCCAAGAATCCTGACTCGCGAGAGCACCAGCCCTAACAGTGACACTCTGCCGGTGACTAGCTCGTCGGAGGAGGCTCTCCAGCGCAGGCACAGTCGTGGGCACAGTGCAATATATGTCGCCGGAGCAGATTCAGGGCCAAGAAGCGGACGCGCGCTCCGACATTTTCGCGTTCGGAGTCATGCTGTTCGAGATGGCCACCGGCAAGCGAGCGTTCGAGGGCAAATCGCAGGCCAGCATCGTAGGACAGATCCTCGCCGTGGACCCGCCCGCGGTCAGCAGCTTGCGCCCGGAGATTCCTCCCGCGCTAGACCGCCTTATCCGCATCTGCCTGGAAAAGGATCCGGATGAGCGCTTCCAGAGTATCCACGACCTGAAACTCGAATTGCAGGACATCCTCGAGACACCCATCAGCGCCACGCAAGCGCCCGGCACACGCACCCGCTGGTCATCGTGGGTGGCGGTTGCCGTGCTTGGGATAGCGGCTATCGGGCTGGCTTGGGCATATGTCCGCACGCTAAGCGCGCCGCGAACCTCCGTCCACGCCTACATTCTTCCCCCCGCAAATTCGGAATTTAATTTCCTGGCCAACTGGTCCGGTGGAATAGCCATCTCGCCGGACGGCGAGCGTATCGCTTTTGTTGCCAATAAACCGGACAGCAACGAGGAAATGCTGTGGATACAGGCGCTGGATTCCGCCACAGCGAACCGTATGCCGGGCACGGAAGGCGCAGGTTTCCCGTTCTGGTCTTACGACGGCCGTTACGTCGGGTTCTTCGCTGGCGGAAGAATGCAGAAAATCTCTGCCCTGGGCGGCCCGCCACAAACCATTTGCGAGGCCAAGGATGCGCGAGGCGGAGCCTGGAACCAGGGGGATACGATCTTGTTTACGCCGACTCCTGGTGATGGGTTGTTTAGGGTTTCCGCCGCGGGTGGGACGGCCACGCCGGTTACAGAGCTGGACACAAAAGGGGGCGAACTTTCCCACCGCTGGCCCGTATTTCTGCCCGACGGCAAGCACTTTCTGTTCTGGCTGCAAGGCGCCAAGGTGGCCGCCGACGGCGCTATTTATGTTGGCTCCCTGGATTCGAAAGAACGCAGGCTGCTGGTAGCTACCGAAAGCTCCGGCGCTTACGCCGAACCCGGTTACCTCCTGTTCGTTCGCGACGGCGCCCTGCTGGCGCAAAGACTGAACCTGAGCAGTCTGCAACTGGAAGGCGATGCTCAGCCGGTGGCCGCTCATGTGGGTGTCAATACGACCGTCTTCCGCAGCATCTTCGCGGCTTCGGCGACCGGAAGGCTGGTGTACCTGGAAGGTGGCACCAGTATCGGTCATCGACTGCTGTGGTACGGGCGGGATGGAAGGCCAGGTCCGGCCGTAGTCCAGGAAGAGGAGCAATACCGAAACCCCGCGCTCGCGCCCGATGGCAAGCGTCTGGCCGTCTCCGTCGTAACCAGTAGTTCGCAAGACATCTGGATATTCGATTTAGCGCGGCAGACAAGATCCCGTCTCACCTTCGGCCAGGGAAGATCGCTGCACCCCACCTGGTCACCGGACGGCCTCTGGATTTATTACTCCGCGTTCCGGAGTGGCCGAACTTACATCTATCGCCGGGCCTCAGATGGCACCGGGGAAGAAGAGACCATCCTGGCCGGTGGAGGCATGCGTCTCGCCATGCCTAATTCCATCCGCGACGATGGCAAGTATCTGGCTTATGAACAGATAATGGATTCCGCGTTTGAGAAGTCGGCTAGAAACTACGATTTGTACGCTTTGCCGCTGTTCGGAGACCGCAAGCCCATCCCCCAGATCCTATCCCCCTTTCTCAAAGTTTGGCCGGAATTTTCCCCCGACGGCAAATGGCTTGCCTACGCCAGTGAAGAAACGGGGCGGCTGGAAATATATGTGAAGCCATTCCCCGGCCCGGGCGGAAAGTACCAGGTGTCTACCGGGGGCGGTGACAACCCGAAATGGAGCCGTGACGGCCGCGAGCTATTCTTCAGCAGCGATGTGGGCGAGGTGATGGCGGTGGACGTGCGCGAAAGTGGCGCGGCCTTGCAGTTGGGGACCCCGCGGCAAGTCCTGAAAGCGCCCATGGTGGGCGGGCCGGAGGGACCGTTTGTTGTCAGCCCCGACGGAAAGAGATTCCTGGTTAACCAAATGGGAAGCGACACGGTGCGGCTGCCGCTCACTCTGGTGACCAACTGGGCCGCAGAGCTAAAAAAATGAACTCTGCCGCAGACCAAACTTAGTCCGGTTTCATCGCACTCCACTGCGCCGCTAGTTCTCATCGTAATCACACTTCCGGCTCTCTCCTGGTGGTCGGCAATAGGGAAGCCAAGTTCTGTTTGCAGGTGATCCTCCCGTGAGGGCCGGAAGGCCTTCCTCGTGGACTGTTCCTCACTTGGCGACAGTCGCAAGCGGCAGTGGCATTCGGTTGTGCAAAGCCGCGAGCCTCGATTTGCCGTTTTGCTTTATGTATGGTGAAGCTCGGGCTTTGCCGGTCAAATGTTGTTATGTGCGATGCGGCGAAATGCATGCCGACCATCCACTCCAACCGCCCAGCATTGTTTTGAGCTAGAAATTCGGGGCCAAAACTCACGTCAGGGCCATCGAGAACAGTCGATGAGGAAGACCTTAAATTTACTTCTTATCGCGTTGTGTTTCACAGCCGCGGGGCAGAACAACTCGACGCCGCCACCACACTCGCAAATCTACATCACTCACGTAATCGTGATTGATACCGAGTCGGGCAACGAGGCTGCAGACCAGACTGTGGTGATTTCGGAGGGCAAGATCTCCGGTGTCGGAAAAAGCAAAGACGTCGCCGTGCCGGCGAGCGCTCGGATCGTAGATGGGCGCGGCAAATTCCTGATCCCCGGACTGTGGGACATGCATGTTCACAGAACGGAATACGAGTCCACATATCCCATGTATCTCGTAAACGGAGTAACGGGTGTTCGCGAGATGGCTGGTCCGTTTGATACAAACAAGTTTAGGTCGGACCTGGCGGCCAAGAAGATCGACGCTCCGCGAATCTATTTCGCGAGTCCCATCGTTGACGGCTATCCTCCGCGAGTGTCGGATCAGATTGTGGTGAAAACTGCCGAGGAAGCCCGCAAGGTTGTAGACGACCAGAAGAAGACAGGCGCGGATTTCATCAAAGTCATGGACCGGCTGCCGCGAGATGCATACTTCGCAATTATTGACGAAGCCAAACGCCAGGGTATTCCCGTTGTCGGCCATGTTCCCTTCGCGATCAGCGCTTGGGAAGCCTCCGCCGCCGGCCAGAAAAGTATTGAACATGTCCATGCCGTGCCTCTAGCTTGTTCAGCCCGTGAAGCAGAGTTGCGTGCCAGGTTGGTTGCCACCACGGAGAATTCATGGAAACTCTGGAACCCGATCTACATGGGGGCATACGAAAGTTATAGTGAGAAGAAGTGTCAGCGACTCTTCGCGGAATTCAGGAAGAACGGTACATGGTCTGTGCCAACCCTGGTGGTATACCGTTCGACAGCCATGAGTAGCGATCCGCAATTCCGCAACGATGAGCGTTTGCGTTACTTCGGCGGCCAGATGCGGACCTGGCTATCGAAGAACGCTGTTATGGAACGGAAGAACTTCGCGCCATCAGACTTTGCACTCGAACGCGAATTGCTGAAGCGGCGGAAGTGGCTGGTTGGAGAATTGTTTAGCGCTGGCGTGCCCCTGCTCGCCGGTACAGACACCCCGAATCCCTTTTGTTTTCCGGGTTTTGGTTTGCACGACGAACTGGAGCTCATGGTTGATTCCGGTGTAACTCCTCTGGGGGCGCTGCAGGCCGCTACGCGAAATCCAGCCATATTCCTGGGTGCCACGGACAAGTACGGCTCCGTCGCGACAGGGAAGATCGCGGATCTCGTGCTACTGGACGCCGATCCCCTGGTCGACATTCACAACACCACGAAGATCCAGGAAGTATTCCTCGGCGGAAAGGAATTCGATCGCGGCATGCTGGACAAGCTGCTGAAGGGCGCAGAAGCAGCTGCGAACTCGGTTCCCGAAGTTAAAGCCGATGTTCATTGAGAATGTACCTATAAGGTTGAGCATCGGTGCTCAGTCACTATCAGGCGGCGGAGTATGAGATCTGCTCCCTCTTTATTGATGTCTCTGTTCCTCTTGGCTTCACCGGTTTTCGCGCAGCGTGCACCGGTGGCACAGGCTCGCATAGGTTTGTACATCATTCACGTGACGGTGATCGACACAGCTACCGGAAGGGAGCTTCCGAATCGCACGGTCATCATTTCTGCGACCGCATTGCGGACGTAGAGGACAGCCGTGCCGTAAGGCCCGAACCGGGTGCCAGGGTTGTGGATGGTAGCGGCAAGTACTTGATTCCCGGTCTCTGGGAAACCAGAGCTGCATGGCTCGGGTCGCCGTGGGAAACCCGCCAGCTTGGCCCAGGCCAAACACAAAACGGAGGCCGACCAGGGAAGCAATACCCGAAGCTACCGAAGTCAACGCGGTCATCAAGGACCAGAAAGGCACGATGACGAGAAATACGATCAAAGCGATCAGCGCACCAGCCGGCCGGGAGCTGCCCAATGGCATATGCCCACAGAAATGCGCTGAATACCACCCCCAGTTCAGTCTGGCTAAGCCCGAATTTCTTGCCGATTTCCGGCGCGGCAACAGAAATACCCCTCCGGTCAATATAGGTGATGAGGTACATCAGGCTGATCAGCAGAAGAACAAACCAGCGGGTTCGGGTGGGTGCCAGTCGCGAAGCTTGCCGAGCGGAAGCGGCCAATAGATTCACGGCGTCTTCACGGAGCGTGCAGCCACCTTTCTGGCCGGTGCAGCCCGGTGCGGCGCAGATTCTGGTGCAGAGCGCTGAGCTGCTTGAAGATCAAGCGCGCACCCTTGCGTCGCCGAGAGGTCGGCCGCCTGATACACCTGCATCACCATCCGAGCGTGCTCGGCGGTTACCAGCGGCTGCCGGCCGGCAGCAACGCATTCGAGGAAATGAAGGGTTTCGGCTTCCATCGGCCCGGCGTACACGTGACCGACCTTCTCGCCGGGCATTGTGGAAAGAGGAAATTCTGTGCCCCGTTTCATCGTCATGAGGGTAACGTCGCGATGGCTGTCGTCTACCATTACGGCGCCTTCGGTGCCGACCACCTCGATCCAGGTGGAAGAGAGGTTCGGGTAGCCGGGCGGCAGCACCCAGCCGGCGCCAATCGTCAGAGCGGAGCCGTCGTCCATGGTGACGACGATCCAAACACAATCGGGTACATTGTGCTCCGCCTGCATGATCTTGCGTACCTCCTGGGCATACACTCGGACCGGCTTCCGCGGCGCAAAGCACCAGAGGAGGAAATCAATGTCGTGAGTGGCTTCCATGGCGGCAGGAGAGAGTTTGATGCGGCCCCCGATCTTATGACCCAGGTTACGCGTAATGTGCCGGCTCACCAGCGCGCTTACCGGTTGACCGATGGTGCCATCCTCGATCGACCGCTTCACATACGCAAACTTGGGATTGAACCGCTGGGAGTATCCAATGGTAAAAAGCAGGTTCTTAAAGCGCGCCAAATCGATCAGTTCATCAGCCTCGGAGAGTTCAAGCGCCAACGGCTTTTCCAGGAGAACATGCTTGCCGGCCAGCAGGCTTTCCCGTGCTATGGGATAGTGGGTGGTTTCCGGTGTGGTCGAAATGATGACGGCGTCAAGCTGCGGATTCCGCAGCAGGACGTGGTAATCGGTAGTGGATGTGTCGGGGCGCGTCCTGGCGCTCACCTCCTGTAGTCGGCCCTCATTGATTTCTGCCAGATGAAGTTTCTGCACCAAAGGGCTGGCGGCACAGGCAGCGGCGCGGATGCCGCCGCACCAGCCTGTGCCGATAATACCCACTTCCATGGTCTTCAATTAACCCCTCCAGCGCGCCGGCAGCTTCGACCACTTATTTGGCTACCAGAAGAACCCCGAAGGTGTTGGGCTTCATGGGCGGTTCCTCATCCCCTTTGGGCTTCACCGGCTCGAACTCGGCGATAGGAAGAAAGATATTGTGAGTTTTCAGGTCCACCGCCATGGTGCGAGCATACTTCCGAGTGGGAAGAGTGCCCACGACAGTATATTTGTCGGCCGAATCCTCATGGATAACCGTCAGAGTACCCGATTCTCCATTGGAACTGAAGGCCAATTGCGTGCCGGGGTCGAAGGCAGCCGCGTCGGGATCCTCCCCGATCGCGGGACGGGCCACTATTTTGCCTGTGTCGGCGTCGGTTACTATCATCATCTCATTGCCGCAAACTGAGAATAGCCTGTGGCTGCTCGTATCGATGGCTAGTCCAGAAGGCTCCTTGCACGGCGCGAGCGACCAGCGATGGATCACCTTCAGTTGCGAGGCATCAATCTCCAGTAACTCCCCTTTGTCCTCGATGTTGTCGAAGACGTGGCCCTGTCCGTCTCCGACAGCGAACTCCGGTTTGCCGCCCAGTGGGATCATACCTGCAACCGTTCCTTTCGCGGCATCAATGGCAAGGGCGGTGCCGCTGCGACCATTAAACGCGAAGACCCGCTTGGTCTTGGGTTCATAGTAGATGGCATCAGGGTTACGGCCTTCGGATTTCACCGTGCCCAGCGGCTTTAACGTCTTTAGGTCGAAAATGGTAACCGTGTCGGCGCGGCCATCGCTGATGAAGCCTCGTCCCAGGTCAGGAGCGAGCGCAATGCCGTG
>DATGIY010000279.1:0-2044 GCA_035295475.1 Terriglobales bacterium | reverse complement strand
ATTCCCCGCTCGCCTTCTGCCGAGGCGGCTCTATGTAGGAGCGAAGACTCATATTTCGGTTGCGAGTACCGGCTACCGACAATGGCCTTTGATGCGAGCTTAATGAGACTCGGTACTCAGTGCCCGGTACTCGGTACTGCTTACTCCTTGTCGCTCTCCTTCACCGGCGTGGGCGGGGGCGGCTGCTGCAACTGCACCCGCGTGTTGTCCGGCAGGCCGTATGCGCCGGTGGTGACCACCCGCTCCCCGGCTTTCAACCCGGAAACGATCTGCACCTGCCCATCCTGTTTCACGCCCGCTTTGACATCGCGCTGATGTGCCCGCCCGTCGTCGCCCACTACCATTACCGAGGTTGTTCCGCCGGACTCGGTCAAAAGCGCGCTGGCGGGTACGGTAAGAGCGTCAGGAATGGTCTGCGCCAGCATGGAAATCTGTACGCTCGAACCGGGCTTCAGATCGTGGTGGGGATTGGACGCCTGTACCCAGACTTCCACGGTCGTGCTGCTGGGATCGAGGGCCGGACTGACCACCGTCACTTTGCCTTTGAGGTCCTCCCCGCCGGCGCCCTTCATGGTGGCCGCATCGCCCACTTTCAGCAGAGCCGCTTCCGCTTGCGGGATGTGGGCTTTGGCAATCACGTGGGAAAGGTCCATCACCGTCAGCAGGGGTGTGCCCGCGGTGGCCATTTCCCCGGGATAGAGCGGCCGGTCGGTGACAACGCCGGCAATCGGGCTGCGAATCTCCGAGTAACCGAGTTGCGCCTCCGCACCCATGTACTTGCCTTTGGCCGCGGCCAGCTGGCCTTGCGCGGACTTGAGTTCCTGCGCCTGCGACGTCTTCAACAGCGCATTCAGGTGCTGTTGCGCGATCTCATAAGTGTTGCGCGCCTGCGTATAGGAAACGGCGGCTGCGTCCAGATCCTTGCGCGGCAGAGCGCCCTGCTTGTAGAGATTCTGCCGCGCGGTATAAGTCTTCTGCTCCGCGTCCAGGCTCTGCTTGGCCGCCTGCGCGTCCAACCGCGCTTTCTCCACCTCTTCCGGAAGACTGGCGGCGGTGGTGGTTTCGTAAGCCGCCTGCGCCTGCTCATACTCGCCCTTGCTTTGCTCCGCGGCGGCGCTTAGGTCTTTGTTTTCCAGCAATGCAAGCAGCTGCCCCTTGCGCACGCGGGTGCCGCGGTTGACGTAGAACTTCTCCACCGGCGCGCTGATTTTGGGCACCAGCGCCGCCTGGTGCAGGGGATAGACAATGGCCTCGGCGGTGACCGTGCGCCGCAGGGCCGTCCGCTGCACCAGCGCCGATTCCACCGTCACTACCGGCTCTTTCTCTTTTTCCTTTCCCGAACACCCCCAGGAGAGCAGCGCCAGCAACACGGCAGCGCTCGCGGCCGCGGCCCGTCTTCCCGTTCTCATGATTTTGTGATTTGCGCCCATGGCTCAGAAAGTTCCGGATAGAGTCTGCAGATTAGCCAAGCCCACGCGATAGCGCAATTGCCCGCTGTCATAGGCGTTGCGCGCCGTGGCCAGCGTGTTCTGGGCATCTACCACCTCCAGCGCGGTAGCTTCGCCGGCCTGATAACGCAGGGTGGTCAGGCGCAGACTTTCGGCGGCCAGATCGGCGGCTTCGCGCAGGCCCTGAACTTCGGAGCGGGAAACCGCGGCTTCGTTATAAGACGAGTAAAGATTGCTGAGGGCTTGCCGCTGCGCCTGCGACAATTCCACCTTGGCCTGCTGGCGGCGATATTCGGCCTGCCGCAGCTTGCTCAGGGTCGCGCCCCAATTCCACACCGGCACGTTCAGCGATGCGGTAATGAAATACCCGGGGTTGGGCAAAGGGCCGAGTTCCTTCGCGGCCGCCACCGTGCTGCGCAATGCCAGGGCATTGGCTTCGATGCCGTAAACCCCGTCGAAGCTGAGTGTGGGGAAGAAAGCGGCGCGCGCGATAGTCACATCCGAGCGGGCCGCTTTCAAGGCTTCCATCGCCGCCCGCACATCCTGGTTCTCGCGCGCTGCCAGGGCGCTGACATCGGTAAACGGAGGCAGAGCGG
>DATGIY010000278.1:0-2509 GCA_035295475.1 Terriglobales bacterium | reverse complement strand
GGTGCTGATCTGCGGACGCCTGGTGCAATTACAAGTCTTTGATTACGGCCAACTGGAGCAGCACGCCTTGCGCCAGCAGCAGCGCACCATTGAAGTAGCGCCGCGCCGGGGCATCATCTTCGACCGCAGCGGACATGATCTGGCCATGTCCATCGCGGTGGACTCGATTTTCGCGGTGCCCAGCGAAATTCCCGATCCCAATACCGCCGCCACGCTGCTGGCGCACATTCTGAAGCTGGACCCTGCCGAGCTGCGCGCCCGCTTTCGCGCCTCACGCACCTTCTGCTGGGTGGCGCGCAAGGTAGATGCCGATGCCAGCGACCGGGTGCGGGCTCTGAACCTGCGCGGGATCTATTTCCAGAAGGAGTCGAAACGTTTTTATCCCAAGCGCGAGCTGGCGGCACAGGTGCTCGGCTACGTGGGCATGGACGATGAAGGTCTGAGCGGGATCGAACGCGAGTTCGACGAGCAGCTGCGCGGGCATCCGGGACGGATGCTGATTTCCGTGGACGCGCGCAAGCGCTGGTTTGGCCGCGTCGAGCGCCAGCCCGAGCCCGGGGAAAACGTGGTGCTCACCATTGATCAGGCTATCCAGTACATAGCCGAGCGGGAACTGGACAAGGCGGTGCGGGAAAACGGCGCCGCCGCGGGCACGGTGGTTGTGGAGAATCCCCACACCGGGGAGATCCTGGCGCTGGCCAACAGGCCGACCTTCAATCCCAACCTGACCAAGAAAATTCGCCCCGCAGAGCTGAACAACCGCGCTATCAGCGACATCTACGAACCGGGCTCCACCTTCAAGCTGGTGACGCTTTCGGCTGCCATTGACCAGCATGTGACCAATCCCAACGAACTGGTGGACTGCCAGATGGGGTCGATCATAGTGGCCGGCCGGCGTATTCACGACTGGCACCCGTTCGGGGTTATGAGTGTGGCCAATGTGTTGGCCCATTCCAGCGACGTGGGCACCATCAAGGTTGGGCTGCGCCTGGGGGATGAGCGGCTGTACCACTACATCCGCGCCTATGGCTTTGGCTCGCAGACCGGGATCGATCTGCCGGGAGAGACTCGCGGCATTACCAAGCCGGTGAGCCGCTGGTCAAAGGTTTCGATTGGCGCTATCTCCATGGGGCAGGAGATTGGGGTCTCCCCCATCCAGCTGGCATCGATGGTGTCCAGCATTGCCAACGATGGAGTGTGGACACAGCCGCACATTGTGGCCGGCACTATCGAGCCGCGGAGCACGCCACAGACCGTGGTGTTTCATCCCGGAGCCCAGCGCCGGGTCATCTCTCGCATGACCGCGGCCGAGATGAAACAGATGATGGAGGGCGTGGTGCTTCGCGGCACCGGCCGCAAAGCCATTCTGGAAGGCTACACCACCGCGGGGAAGACGGGGACGGCGCAGAAAGTAGACCCCGTCACTCACGCCTATTCGCATACTAAATACGTCACCTCGTTCGCTGGATTTGCCCCGGTGAATAACCCGGCGGTAGTCGTATTGGTGATCCTGGATTCGCCGATGACCCACGGACACGAGGGCGGTATTGTGGCGGCGCCGCTGTTTCAGAAAATTGCGCAGCAGGTGCTGGAATACCTGCACGTGCCGCATGATGTGGATATCCCCAAGGAACGGCAACTGCTGTTGGCCAGCAAATCGGTATCGGAGAAAGATTTGGCTGAAGGTTCGCCCGATCGCCTGGGCGCGCCCCTGGATGTTACGGAGGATAGCAACGCGCCCCTCGCCCAGGCTGTGCCTCCACCCGTGGAGAATCGAGAGCATTCGCCCATCGAACCGGTTGCCGCCATCACGGCCCAGAGCCTGCCGATGAACCCGAAAAAGGCGGAGAACCCAACGGCCGACCCACCGGCTGCAACCACGCCCGCAGGCACGGTGGTCCTGGACGTGGAGCAAGGCGGCATCGTGGTGCCCTCGTTTATGGGTAAGCCTCTGCGAGCAGCCATCGAAACCGCCCAGAACAGTGGGATTGAACTGGAAGCGATCGGGGACGGAGTGGCACGCGAACAATCGCCGCCGCCGGGCGCGCACGTGGCCGCCGGGGCTAGGGTGGAAGTGAGATTCGAACAGTAGGTAAGCCACGCGGGTCGCGCACTTCCCCGAGTCCGCGCGCTTTATAATGTGCTAAAGGGATGACCTTCCAACAACTTCTGGACGGGGTGGAAGTCCTGGCGCAAGCCGGTGACGTCGCGGTCAGCGGTGTGGAATACGATTCCCGCCGTGTGCAGCCGGGATCTCTGTTTGTGGCTATGCGGGGGGAGAGCAGCGATGGCAACCAACATATAGCCGCCGCCGTGGGCCGGGGAGCAGTTGCCGTGGTCAGCGACTCGCCAAGTTTTAACGCGCCCGCCGGAATTACCGCCTGGGCGCGCGTGGCACACGGCCGGCGTGCCCTAGCCCGGCTGAGCGCCAACTTTTATCATCGGCCCGCGGAGAAGCTGGCCATTAGCGGGATTACAGGCACCAATGGCAAAAGCACAACCGCGTTTC
>DATGIY010000277.1:0-4747 GCA_035295475.1 Terriglobales bacterium | reverse complement strand
AGGCCATTGACGCGCTGAACCAGGCCTTGGCGCTTTCCCCGCAGGATCCCTTCATCTATGCGCAAATGGCGCATAACTATGCCCGCCTCCGCGACCGGCAGCAGACCTTCCGCTATATCCAGGCGGCCGAGCGTACAGGCTCAGATCAGACCGGCGTACTGCTGAATACCGGTGATGCCCTGCTGACCCTGGGTGATCACAATGCCGCCATGCAACGTTTTGCGCGGGCCTTGGTGGCCCCCGATTCCCAACGTGTGGAGGCGCGCCTGGCCATCGCGCGCGTGTTTGCCAGCCAGGGCCAGTACGATGATGCCCGGCAGCAGATCAGTTTGGGATTCGCCGAGGCGCGTATCGGCGAGGCTGAGCCCATTACTTCCGACGACCTGGTCCAGGCGGCCAATGTTTTTCTGCAAACCCATGACTACGCCCTGGCCAGGCAGTATCTGCAGCGGGCTAAGATGGCGGGCGCCGATGACACCGTGATCGCCATCGGCCTGGCCAACGCCGACTTGGCTGAGGGAAGGTCGCAAAGCGCTCAGGCGGAACTGGCCAGCCTGGGCAATTCCTCCGACTACGAGCACAACTTCGATTACATGATGGCGCAAGCCAATGTGTACCGCCAGCAACAGAACCTGCCGGACGCGCTCATGGCATTCGCCCAGGCCGATAGCCTGGCGATGGAGGACGACAATGCCGAGCGATCGGAACTGGACGTTGCCAGTCAGGAAGGACGACCCGTAACCGAATACGTGAACCTGCTGCCGCACGCTTCCTTCGAGCCCATTTTCGAGGACATCAACATCTACCAGCTCGACGCCAAGCTGCTGGCCATTCACAATCCGGCCCTGCTGCCCACCCCGCGCTATTCCTACCAAACCAAGCTGGACGCGGGTTACAAGCTGCACATTGGCGGTCTGCCCACGATCACGGGATTCACGGAAGAGCGCAATGCCAACGGCACTCTCTCCTTCCCCAGCGAACTGCTCATCCAGCACCGCAACACCTTCGATACTACTTTCAACACGGGGATTAACCCGGTGCTGCATCTGGGCTCCAACACTCTGGTGTTCAACCCGGGCGTGCAGTTCACGGTGCGCCGCGACACGTCCGCGCCCGATCCCATGAACCAGAATCTGTTCCGCCAGTTCGTGTACATGTCCAGTTCGCCTTTCTTTAACTGGATTTCGGTGCAGGGCAGCTTCATGCGCGAGTCCGGGCCGTTCACGAAAATTCCTCTCCATTCCCGCGAGCTGCGCGGCACTCTGGGCTTCACCGTGGGCCGCCCCTGGGGACGAACTTCCCTGTTTACCGAATACTCGGGCGACGACCTGCTGTTTCGCCCGCGCATCGTCGAGTACTACGAAACCGGAACTACGGTGGGGGTGCAGCACAAATTCGGCGACCGGCTGACCCTGGGAATCCTGGGCGATTACCTGCGCGCCTGGCGGGTCCAGGGCAACCAGTTCGCCTTGGCCCAGGCTATACGTCCAGGGTTCCGCTTCCAGTACCGCCCCACTGATCACTGGTCAGCAGAGGGTCAGTTCGCCTACTCACGTGGCCAGGGAATGCATTTTTACGACAACGTACAGAGCCGATTCCTCGTCTCATACGTCAAGCCGGTGCGGCAAATGCTCAACGCCTCCGGCGAGGATGTGCCTGTAGCGTATCCCTTGCGCATTTCATTCGGGATACAGCAGCAGGAGTTCTACAACTTCGCGCACGGCACCGCCATCGTTCCGGTGGTGCAGATTTCCTTGTTCTAGGTGCGCCGAAGGAGAGAGCTGCCTGTATTGATGCTGCGACTCACCACCATCGCCGGGCAAGTGCGCAACGCCGTCCAGCAGCGTTCCCAGGGTCCGCAAGGACGCATTGTGAGCGGCAGCCTCACCCTGCTCGTCGGCTCGGCCCTGGTCAGCCTGCTGAACCTGATCTACAACGTGGGCGTGGCTCGCCTGCTGGGGCCCATCGCGTTCGGCGAAGCCGCCGCCGTCTACACGCTGTTGATGCTGATCTCCTGCATCACCCTTTCCTTCCAGCTGGTCTGCGCCAAGTTCGTGGCCAAGAACGAGAGCGCCGGGGCTAAGGTAGCGGCTTACGTGGGATTGCGCCGGCGGGCCTGGCTGTTTGGAATCGCCATCGCCTCTCTGCTGATTCTTGCCAGCCAGCCCATTGCCGCCTATCTCAACCTGCGCTCCTCCGTTCTGGTGATCCTGCTGGCCGTCGGCATTGCTTTCTACATTCCTTTAGGGGTGCGTCGCGGCGGGATGCAGGGTATTTACGCTTTCCGCCGCCTGGCCGGGAACTACATCATCGAAGGCGTGGTCAAGCTGGGCGGCGCCATTCTGCTCATCCACTTCGGCTTGGGAGTCAATGGCGCCATCGCGGCGGTGACCGCATCGGAAGTGGTGGCTTATCTTTTCGGTCATCCCGGCCGGGAATTGGAAGGGCACAGCGAGTTAGCGCTGCCCGCCTCTTTCAGTGAAGGCATGCAGGCCATCGTTTTCTTCGTGGGCCAGGTGGTCATCAATAATGTGGACATCATCCTGGTCAAGCACTTCTTCGCGGCCGAAGCCGCCGGACTCTATGCCGCCGCCGCTCTGGTGGGACGGGTCGTCTACATGTCGTCCTGGTCGGTGGTCAGCGCCATGTTTCCCATCTCCGCCGGCATACGGACCGGGGAAGAGGAAAGCGGAAGGGTGCTGCTCACGCCATTGTTGATCGTGCTCCTCATCACCGGCGGTTTCACCCTGGGCCTGTGGCTGTTTCCCGACCTGGTTTGGCGCGCCGTGTTCGGTCCCGCGTTCCATCACCAGAATCTTTCCTTCTATTCGTCGCTGCTGGTGCTCTATGCCGCCGCCACCGGGGTTTATTCCCTGAGCGTGGTGATGATCACTTACGAAATGTCGCGCAAAATCGCCAACACCGCCTGGGTACAACTGGCCTTTGCCGGCGCTATCGTGCTGGGAATATTTGCCTTCCACTCCACTCTGCGCCAGGTGGTGGTGGTGCAGCTGATTGCGCTGGCCCTGCTGCTCCTTACCGTGTGCCTGCCGTTCCTCAGGAAACGCCTGGCGCCGGCGGAAGGAGCGGAAGAATTTGCCGTCGTCCCCCCTCTGGTCACCATGCGCAAACTGCGATTGCTCACGGAAGACGAGGTCATTGCCGAATTCTTGCGCAATGAATTTCATCATCATGAATTTGATGAGGACCGGGCAAGAGTCCAACCTCTGGTTGACCAGCCCGATCTGAGCAGTGCGGCGGAGAACGCCCTGCGCCGCGCTCTCCTGTTCCGGCGCCGCGGCGGTTTATGGCGGGAACTGCCCCGCGACACGCAGTGGTGGGAGGCGCAATTGCAGCCCGCCGATATCGAGCGCCTGCGTTTCTTTCCCCGGGCACAGTGGCGCAAGCTGTCGCGCGGCCGCTTCTACGTGAATGACATCGTGGAGCGGATACGCCAGTCGAACGGCGCCCTCAATGAGGGATTTCGCCGCAAGCTCCAGGCCGTAAGCAACGAAATCCAGCAAGAAGGCGGCGCCCCCACCTCCATTCTGCTCATCGG
This sequence comes from Terriglobales bacterium, assembly GCA_035295475.1. GTDB lineage: Bacteria > Acidobacteriota > Terriglobia > Terriglobales > Acidobacteriaceae > JAICWP01. The sequence continues at coordinate 1,188 of DATGIY010000277.1, read as the reverse complement.
CGAGGATGAGAGCAGTCCTCTCACCATCATCGAGGGCAATCATCGAGTAGCGGCGGCGTTGCTGGTTTCCCCCGGAACATTGCCCGACTGTTTCCACGTGCTTTGTGGCTTATCGCCGCGCATGAGCCAATGCTGCTGGTATCACACCAGCCTGGGAAATCTGTTTCGTTATGCGGCGAACAAATTGCGCGATTTGGTTCGCGATCGCGATGCGGACATCGATCGTCTGCTGGAACTGCCGCCACGAACGCCCGCGGTCTCGTCGTGATCTTTGCGAGCCGAGCACGTACCGGCAAGCTATGGCAACGGCGGAACTAATGGGTATTAACCCGAAGGCCTCAGGGGTTGCGGGAGGGACAACAGGGAGATGGAGGGCGGCATCTTTAGACATAGCTGCTCGCATTCTGGCCCAGCGGCGTGGCGGGAAGCAGTTGCCGTCCCCCAATGTTGCTGGTTCAAGAGAGAACAACATCCTACCCAGCGCCGGTCGTTGGACAGCGGGTTTTTAGCAGGCGGGTCTTGTGCAGAGTGTTTTCGTAACCAAGTTGCGGTTGAGTGTCGTGGGCAGAGCCCGAGGGCGACGGTGAGGCGGGGGCAATGGAATTAGCGGCGATCATCGTCGTGTGCCCCCGCCCGGAACAAGCGCAAGCTATGGCGGCCGGCAACTCCGCCACCCCGGAAGCTTTCGCGAAAGTACCTTTAGCCCTGCTCGACGTCGTCGGCAGGTCGGTGGTGCATCATGTTATTGATCGCCTGCTGGGCGCGGGGGTGCAGGCAGTCACGGCGCTAGTGCCGGAGTCCGTGGACGAAGCGGCGGGCTTGCATGAGGACCACGCGGGGGCGGTTTGCCAGACTGCGGCTGACGCCTGGCGCGCCGCTGAAGATTCCTTTTCCGCCTATGTGGCGGATGGCTTCGAAAATATCTTGTTGCTGCGACTCGGCCCCTACGCCGAGTTCAGTCTCCCCGAGCTGTTGCGTTTCCATCGCGACCGCCGCCAGTCTGCTACGCCCGTGCATGACGAGCAGGGATGGCTTGATGCCGCCATGGTCCAAGCCGGCCGGCGGAGCGACGCGGTGTTTCTCCTGCGCAATCAAATGCGCGCCACTCGCACCCCGGCGGAGCCTTGGGTTGCGGGCGGCTATGTCAATCGCCTGGAAAGCGCGCGTGACCTGCGCCGCCTGGCCCAG
>DATGIY010000276.1:0-4438 GCA_035295475.1 Terriglobales bacterium | reverse complement strand
GGGCAGCACTATTTACGACGGCTCCGTTCTGGGACAATTGAACAAGATCCGAGAGCACCTGGTGGAAAGCGGTAGCTAGCGCGTCGTTTGCCGTTGATCGTAGTGGTTGGTCAGGGCGATCCCGGCACGGCGGAAGCCCTGTGGTTGGTCAGGGCGATCTTCCCGGCTCAAGCCGCCAGGAGGAGTTGCGCTTCCGGCAGGGCGGAAGCCCTGCCTGGCGAAGTGGCTGAAGACTGAGAACGGGCACCGAGAACGATTCATGGCACAAATCAAAGCTGACGAAATCACGCAACTGATCCGCGAGCAGATTGAGAACTACGAATCTAAGATCGCGGTTGACGAAGTGGGCACAGTTATTTCCCTGGGCGACGGCATCGCCCGCCTCTATGGCCTGGACAAGGTCATGGCCGGCGAGCTCCTTTCTTTTCCTCATGACGTGAAGGGCATCGCCATGAACCTGGAAGAAGACCAGGTGGGAGCGGTGCTGCTGGGCGACTACACCGAGGTGCGGGAAGGGGATGAGGTCAAGCGCACGGGCCAGATCATGAGCGTGCCTGTGGGCGAGGCCTTGGTCGGGCGGGTGGTAAATTCCCTCGGCCAGCCGATCGACGATAAGGGCCCCATCGCCAGCGATAAGTTCATTCCCCTGGAGCGACTGGCGCCGGGCGTCATTGGACGGCAGCCGGTGCGGGAGCCGATGGCCACCGGCTTGAAGGCCATCGACAGCATGATTCCCATAGGCCGCGGCCAGCGCGAGCTGATCATTGGCGACCGGCAGACCGGCAAAACCGCCATTGCCATCGACACCATCATCAACAACAAGGGCGGCGACCTGATTTGTATTTACTGCGCCATCGGGCAGAAGCGCTCTTCGATTGCACAGGTGGTGAAGACGCTGACCGACTTTGGCGCCATGGACTACACCATTGTAGTGGCGGCTTCCGCCTCCGAGCCCGCACCTATGCAGTACATCGCGCCCTATGCCGCTTGCGCCATGGGTGAGTACTTCCGCGACAGCCGCCGGCATGCGCTGGTTATTTACGACGATCTCTCCAAGCATGCGGCTTCGTACCGCGAAATTTCCCTGCTGTTGCGGCGTCCACCCGGCCGGGAAGCCTATCCTGGAGATGTCTTTTATTTGCACTCGCGCCTGCTGGAGCGCGCCGCCAAGCTGAGCGACGATCTGGGCGGCGGCTCGCTGACGGCCCTGCCGGTGATCGAGACCCAGGCGGGTGACGTTTCCGCCTACATTCCAACGAATGTGATTTCCATTACCGATGGCCAGATCTACCTGGAAACCGACCTGTTCAACAGCGGCATTCGGCCGGCGGTGAATGTGGGCTTGTCGGTGAGCCGCGTGGGATTCACGGCGGCTATCAAGGCCATGAAGCAGGTGGGCGCCACGCTCAAGCTGGAGCTGGCACAGTACCGCGAGCTGGCGGCCTTCGCCCAGTTCGGCAGCGATCTGGACAAGGCCACGCAGGCGCAGCTGGCGCGCGGCGAACGCCTGGTCGAGGTGCTGAAGCAGGATCAGTACTCGCCATTACCGTTTTCCAAACAGATTCTGATCATTTATGCCGGCACCAATGGGTATCTCGATGAGCTGCCAGTCGAGCAGGTGCGCCCCTTCGAGAAGGCGCTATACGAATACGTGGACACCATGAGTCCCGGGCTGCTGGAAGGCATCATGAAGAAAAAAGCGCTCGACGATCAGCTCAAGACGGAGATGAACAAAGTTATCAAGGAGTGCAAGGAGCGTTTCGTGGCCGATCATCAGCTGGCTGCGGCGGCGAAATGAGCTCAGTTTCAAGTTTCAGGTTTCGAGTTTCAACGGCAGTTCGGCGAAACTGGAAACTCGAAACAGGAAACTGCTGACCACTGACAACTGGTTTTATGGCGGGCATTCTCGATATACGGCGGCGGATTCGCAGCGTGCGCAACACGCGGCAGATTACGCGCGCCATGAAGATGATTTCGGCGGCGCGGCTGCGGCGGGCGCAAGAGCGCGCCCTCTCCGCTCGGCCCTACGCGCAGATGCTCACCAACGTGCTCAAGTCCCTGGTCATGCGGGCGGAAGTTTACGACCCGGAAACTGGTGAGCCGCGTCATCCGCTGCTGGCCCAGCGCGAAGAGAAAACCATCTTGCTGGTCGTGGTCACCGGCGATAAAGGGCTGGCGGGCGCCTTCAACGCCAATATCCTGAAGGCCGCCTTGCGTTTTATCCAGGCCAAACAGGGCAAGAACATCGATATCGAAGCAGTGGGACGCAAGGCGCGTGATTTCTTTCGCCGCCGGTTTCCTGTAGCTCCCGTGGAGCAGCCGGAAATTGCGGAAGCAGCAGAAGAACCGCTTGCGCCGGCGCCGCGGGCCGAAAGCCGCTCCGGCCCGGTACAGATTGTGGGCGAGCACGTGGGCATTCTCGGCCGCCTGGAATTCGCCCAGGGCAAGGCGCTGGGCGACAGCATCATTGAGCGTTATACCCGCGGTGAAATCGACGCAGTTTACGTGCTCTATAACGAGTTCAAGTCGGTTGTCTCCCAGCGGGTGGTGGTGGACGAGGTTCTGCCCATCGCGCAGATTGGCGCCTCGGGAGTGCTGCAAGCGGAAGAAATGGCGGAGCAGGAAAAGTTGCGGGCCGCGGAAGCAGCTAAATCCGCCGGCGTCAGCATCAGCGAAGCGGATACGCGCGCTATTGATGAGCGCGCCGCCGCTTTTGCTGCCGCTCCCGTGGACTACATTTACGAGCAGCCGCCCCAGGAGTTGTTCAACGGCATGCTGCCGCGCTACGTCGAACTGCGCGTGTTTCACACGCTGCTGGAGTCAGTGGCGGCCGAGCATGCCGCGCGTATGACGGCTATGGATGCCGCCACCAACAATGCCAGCGACATGATTGACGCGCTTACCCTGGCCATGAACCGGGCGCGCCAGGCCAAGATTACGAAGGAAATTATCGAAATTGTGAGCGGCGCGGCGGCGCTGTAGCGCAGTTTCAAGTTTCGAGTATCCAGTTTCGGTGAAAACCCCTGGAAACTCGAAACCTGAAACTCGAAACTGGTTCTCATATGCCTGAAAACATTGGACACGTAATTCAGATCGCCGGTCCGGTCGTGGACGTGCAATTCGAAGAAGCCAAGCTGCCTTCCATCTATCAGGCGGTGCGGGTAGTGGGCGACGGCTTCAAGACGGCCGTGGACATCAACGTTGTTCTCGAAATCGAGCAGCACCTGGGCGAAGGCCGGGTGCGCTGCGTGGCCATGGAGCCTACGGACGGCATGGTGCGCGGCATGAAGGCCATCGACTTGGGCGAGCCCATTACTGTGCCCGTGGGACAAGGCACGCTGGGCCGAGTCATGAACGTGATCGGCGAGCCTGTGGACAAGCTCGGCCCGATAGCCGCCAAGCAACGCCTGCCCATCCATCGCCCGGCGCCCGCGTTCGACGAGCAATCCACCACCGCAGAAATGTTCGAAACCGGCGTCAAAGTCATCGATCTGATCCAGCCTTTCTTGAAGGGCGGCAAGATCGGGCTGTTTGGCGGCGCGGGGGTGGGCAAGACCGTGGTCATCATGGAGCTCATCAACAACGTCGCCAAGCAGCACGGCGGTTTCTCCGTGTTTGCCGGCGTGGGCGAGCGCACTCGCGAAGGCAACGACCTGTGGCTGGAGATGAGCGAGTCAGGTGTGATCAAGCCAGGCAAGCCGGAAGAATCGAAGGCGGCGCTGATTTACGGCCAGATGACGGAGCCGCCCGGCGCGCGCCTGCGCGTCGCCCTGACTGGGCTGACCGTGGCCGAGTACTTCCGCGACGTGGAGGGCGCGGACACGCTGCTCTTCATCGACAACATCTTTCGCTTCACCCAGGCGGGTTCTGAGGTTTCGGCGCTGCTGGGACGCATGCCCAGCGCGGTAGGTTATCAGCCCAACCTGGCGACGGAGATGGGCGAACTGCAGGAGCGCATTACCTCGACCAAGAAAGGTTCTGTGACCTCGGTGCAGGCGATTTACGTCCCGGCGGACGATTTAACCGACCCTGCGCCCGCTACCACCTTCGCGCACCTGGACGCCACCACCGTGCTTTCGCGGCCGCTGACGGAAATCGGCATTTATCCTGCCGTGGATCCGCTGGCTTCCACGTCGCGCATTCTCGATCCGCGTATCGTTGGCCAGGAGCACTACGAAGTCGCGCAGGGCGTCAAGAAAGTACTGCAGACGTATAAAGATCTGCAGGACATCATTGCCATTCTGGGCATCGACGAGCTCAGCGAAGACCAGAAGCTGGTGGTGGCGCGGGCGCGCAAGATCCAGAAATTCCTGTCGCAACCTTTCCACGTGGCCGAGCAGTTCACCGGGCTGCAGGGCCGCTACGTCAAAATTCAGGATACGGTGCGCAGCTTTAAGGAAATCCTGGATGGCAAGCACGACGACATCCCGGAACAGGC
>DATGIY010000275.1:0-3033 GCA_035295475.1 Terriglobales bacterium | reverse complement strand
CGCCAAATATTATCGCCTGACGCGGGCGGGGCGGCGGCAACTGGACAACGAAACCGAGCGCTGGCAGCGCATCTCCGGCGCTATCGCGCACGCGCTGCAGACCACGTGAAGTAAGCCATGCCGATTCTGGCAAAATTGCGCAGTTTGTTCCGCAACCTGCTGAGGCGGGAGCAAGCGGACGCCGATCTCGACCAGGAAGTTCGCTCTTATGTGAATCTGCTGGCCGACGAGAAGATTCAAGCCGGTATTACCCCGGAGCAAGCCGCACGCGCGGCCCGCATCGAAGCCGGCGGCATCGAGCAGGTGAAGGAGGAGGTGCGCAGCGCGCGCCGCGGCGCCTGGCTGGCCAGCGTGCTGCAGGACTTGCGTTACGCCGCTCGTATGCTGCGCAAGAGCCCGGCCTTCACCCTCACCGCCGTGCTCACGCTGGCCATCGGCCTGGGAGTGAATACCGCCGTCTTCAGCGTGGCAGAATTTCTTTTCCGGCCGCTTCCGGTCAAAAACCCCGATCAATTGGTAGTGCTGGCCACCGGGCAAAACGGACATCCGGCGGTAAATGGCTTCTCCTACCCGGAATACCTGGATCTGAAACAGCAGGCGAGCGACTTCTCTGACCTGATCGGTTACGAGGTGGAGTTTGAAGGCCTGAGCACGGGGAGGCACGCGACCCAGTTTTTCACGTTGTCGGTAACGGGGAACTACTTCACGATGTTGGGAGTGCACCCCTACCTGGGACGGCTGTTTCTGCCCAGCGAAGGAAAAGCCCCCGGCGCAGATCCTTACCTGGTGCTGGGATACTCGTTCTGGAAGAAGGAATTCCACGGTGACGCGGACGTGGTGGGCAGAAGAGTGGTGGTTAGGGGTCAACCGGTAATAATCATCGGGGTAACGCCGCCGGAATTTCACGGCACGTTTTACGCTTTCGATACGCAGGGATATCTATTGTTGAGCACGGAAGCAGCCGACCCGCAGACTGGGGGATTCTGGAGCAAGCGCGAAAATCGAGAGCTGACCATCATGGGGCGGCTGCGTCCGGGAATCAGTCTGGCGCAGGCGCAGGCCTCGGTGAACGTGATCGCGGGGCGGTTCGCGCAGCAATATCCCAACAGCAGCAAGACTCTGCTCTTGCGTGCCTATCCCGAGGACCGGGCGCGCCCGCAGCCCGATCCCACCGATCAGACTCCTCTGGTGACGGGCATATTCCTGGCTTTAGCCGCGCTGGTCACCTTGCTGGCCTGCTTAAACGTCGCCAACCTGATGCTGGTACGAGCCACGGCTCGCTACCGGGAGATGGTAGTGCGGGCCGCGCTCGGGGCGGGGCGCGGGAGGCTGGTGCGTCAACTGCTGACCGAGAGCATGCTGCTGGCGTGCCTGGGTGGGGCGGCAGGCGTGCTGTTAGGGGTGTGGGGCGCCAAGTTGCTGGGCACCATTCCGGCGCGCATTACGCAACTGCCGTTTCAGACGGATTTCGCCGTGAACTGGCGGGTGTTCGGCTACGGCTTGGGCGCAGTTGTGGTGGCGGGAATGGTGGTGGGAATCCTGCCGGCACGGCGCGGCGCCCGTATCGATTTGAGCGCGGTGTTGCGCGAAAGCGGGCGCTCAGTGGTGGGCGGGCGTCATCGTTTGCGGGATACGCTGGTAGTTGCCCAGATAGCGGGTTCGTTAGTTCTGCTGATTATCGCGGGGCTGTTTACGCGCAGCCTGGAGAACGTGCTGCACAGCAAGCTCGGTTTTGATCCCGACCACCTGGTTACCTTCACGGTGAATCCGCATGAAATGGGCTACACCCAGGAGCAGGGGAGGAAATTCTTCCGCGAACTGCTGCAGCGCGCGAGGGCTTTGCCGGGAGTGGAATCGGCATGTTTGGCCTATTCATCTCCCTTTGGCTATTACAACTCTTCCGCTACGCTGGCGGGGATCGATAGCCGGGCGTTAGGAAAAGACCGCCCGCTAATCGGATACAACGTGGTGGGTACGGAGTACTTTTCCACCTTGCGCATCCCTTTGCTGCGCGGGCGAGATTTCCAGGAGAGCGACACGCAGAATTCGGTGCGGGTCGCGATCGTGAACCAGACAATGGCGCGGCGCTACTGGCCAGGCCGGAGTGCACTCGGGCAGCAGTTCAAGAGCAGCGTGGATGGACCGGAGCAGTGGTTCCAGGTGGTGGGTGTGGTGGCCGATGCCAAGTACACTTCGATGACCGAAAGTGGCGTTCCGTACTTCTACGTTCCGCTGACCCAGAACTACAGTGCGATTGAAGCCGTGCATGTGCGCAGCCAGTTGGCGCCACACGTCGTTCTCGGCGAACTGCAGGAGCAGGTGGGAGAACTGGCGCCCAACCTGCCGGTGTTCTATGCAAAATCGATGAACGACGAACTGGAAGACTTCAACGGCCGCTTCCTGTATCGCCTGGGCGCCACAGTGGCGGCGGGCATGGGCTTGCTGGGCATGCTGCTGGCGGTGATCGGAGTATATGGCGTGGCTTCTTATGCCGCCAGCCAGCGCACGCACGAGATTGGAGTGCGCATGGCGCTGGGCGCGGCGCGATCCGACATTCTGGTAACTGTTCTGCGAAACGGATTGTGGCTTGTGGGGGCTGGCATTGCCCTGGGACTGGCACTGGTGCTGGCGGCGACCCGGGTCGTGGCCGATTTCCTGGTGGGCGTGAGCGCCACCGACCCGCTGACGTTCGCAGCGGTCAGTTTTGGGCTGGCGCTGGTGGCCGTGGCTGCCTGCTATATACCGGCGCGGCGCGCCATGCAACTGGATCCCATGGTGGCGCTGCGGTATGAGTGAGCAGTCAGCACTCAGCAGTCAGCACTCAGCCGGAAGAGTGGCGCAAAAATTGAGACAAAGGAAGCTTCACCGGTGGGTGACGACTTTCTGTTCGCTGGGGGATTTGCTGAAGAGAATTTCGGTTACCAGAAGCAATGCACCGACCACAATGGCGCTGTCCGCCAGATTGAACGCGGGCCAGTGATAGTTGCCGACGTAGAAGTCGAGGAAGTCCACCACCTGCCCGCTGAGCAGGCG
>DATGIY010000274.1:0-6629 GCA_035295475.1 Terriglobales bacterium | reverse complement strand
CTTCTTTTTCGAACTTGCGCTCGCCTCTGACAATGAGCGTATTGTTTTCCACCCGGATATCGAGGTCCTTCTCGTCAATTCCAGGCACTTCGAGTTTCAGCGTGATGTGGTTTTCGTCCTCGTAAACGTCGGCGGGAGGGGCAAACGCGGCGTTGGAGAGCCCCTCTTCGCGGCTGGGAGCATAAGCATCCTGAAAGAGACGGTTCATTCGGTCTTGGATGGTGGAGAGTTCCCGGAATGGATCCCAGCGGGTCAGCATGGCCATGACAAACCTCCTAGATAGGATTTGTTTCTTGGATTACTTCGGTTATAGGACGTAGGCAGTGCTCATTCAACCAGGGCGCGCAAAGCGCGCCTGCAGCTAGGGAAGAGAAGCGCAGGCGGAGAGTTGCCCGGCAAAGCTGTGGATAAAAAGTTTCAGCTCCCGAATTGGGAGGCTAACTGCTGGTGAAGATCTCGGCCGTGGATTCTACGGTTACAGCACCAGCCCATGCGCCGAAGATGGAAGTGTACAATCGGCGTTCTGAAAGGAATGGCTGCACAAATAATGTCAACGAGGATGAGCGCCAAAGTGGCAAAGCTGCTCTTGTCATGTCTGTTGCTGTGTGCGGCAGCGCTGGGCCAGGTGACGGCGGCACAAGAAACCAGTTGCGCCGCACAGCAAGCGAGCAAACCGGTCAAATTTGAGATTTCGTTTCCCGCGGCGGCGCATTCCACGCCTGTAACTGGACGGATATTCGTGGTGCTGGCACGCAAATCCGAGCCCGAACCGCGCTTGCAGATCGGCTTCTGGAACGAACGTAGACCGTATTTCGGCGAAGACGTCAGCCAGCTCAAGCCGGACCAAGCAGCGGTGGTAGATGCGGGAACTCTCGGTTTTCCCTTCAAGAGCCTGTGCGGGGTAGCGGCTGGCGACTACTATGCCGAGGCACTGATCAACATCTACACCGAATTTCACCGCAGCGACGGACACACGATCTGGGCTCACATGGACCAGTGGGAAGGACAGCAGTTCAATCAGTCGCCAGGGAACTTGTACAGCGAGGTACAGAAGGTCCATATCGATCCGGCGGCTGGATTCGACATCAAGCTGAGCCTGACGCACGTGATCCCGCCGATCGAAGTGCCGGCTGACACCGCGCAGGTAAAATACATCAAGATCGAAAGTCAGCTGCTCAGCAGATTCTGGGGGCACCCTTTTTTCCTGGGAGCTACGGTGCTTCTGCCCAAGGGCTACGAAAGCCATCCCCAAGCGCGTTATCCGGTCATTTACATCCAGGACCACTTCAATCTGCGCGCGCCATTTGGTTTCACTACCACGCCCAGCGCGAACGAGGAAGGGATCGCCGCATATATGAAAGCGGTGGGCGTGGCGCACTGGGTGGATGGCTACGAATTCCAGAAGCTGTGGAACTCGCCTACGTTTCCCCGCATGATTGTAGTCAGGTTTCAGCATCCCACCCCCTATTTTGACGACTCCTACGCGGTGAATTCCGCCAATAACGGGCCCTACGGAGATGCCCTCCTCAAGGAGCTGATCCCTTATCTGGAGCAGCACTTCCGCATGTTGCGCGAGCCTTATGCGCGGGTGCTGACGGGGGGCTCAACCGGAGGGTGGGAGTCGCTCGCGCTGCAGGTGTTCCATCCCGAGTTTTTCGGTGGAACCTGGACCTTTTATCCCGATCCCATCGATTTCCAACGCTACCAATTGGTGAACATCTACCAGGACGACAACGCGTTCGCGGTGCCCGGCTTCGATCCTCCGGCTCCGGAACGCCCCCTGGAACGTACCGTGGAAGGGCAGGTGACCTTCACCAATCGCGAGATGAGCCTGATGGAAGAGGTGCTGGGGACGCATGGCCGTTCCGGGCAGCAATTGGAAGCGTGGGAAGCGGTTTACGGCCCGGTCGGCGATGATGGATATCCCCAGCCCCTGTGGAACAAGCTGACTGGCAAGATCGACCATAGCGTGGCCGACTACATGCGCGATCACGGCTATGACCTGCGCTACTACCTGCAGCAGAACTGGCCCAAAATCGGACCGCAGCTGGTGGGTAAGATTCATGTCTTTGTCGGCGATATGGACAACTATTACTTGAACCTGGCGGTGTACAAGATGGAGGACTTCCTCAAGAACACGAGGAATCCGTACTATGCGGGATCCTTCGTCTACGGCCGGCCGATGAAAGGCCATGGCTGGACGCCGGTGGATAATGCCCAACTGGTTCGCCTCATGGCAGACTACGTTGTGAAGCACGCGCCCAAGGGCGAGGATACGGCGGCGTGGCATTACAAGTGAGCAATCAGCACTCAGCAATCAGCATTCAGCCATGGAGCACTAAACAATCAGCGCTTAGCATTTAGCCGGTTTTTAACGTCCAAGCCTGATTTCCATTGGTTATTACCAAGGAGCCATCATGCCCTACCTGCTAAAAACCGAGCCTTCGGAATATTCGTTTGCCGACCTGGAACGCGATAAAACAACGGTGTGGGACGGCGTAAGCAATCCGGTGGCGCTGAAAAATCTGCGGGCAACGAAGGCCGGAGATCAGCTGATCATCTATCACACCGGCGACGAACGCCGCACCGTGGGGACGGCCAGCGTGGTTTCCGTGGACACGCAGGATAAGAATCCCCGCGTCAGCATCCGCCTGGGCAAGAAATTGGCCCCGCGAACCCTGGCGGAGATCAAGGCCAACAAGCTCTTTGCCGACTCGCCGCTACTGCGGCAGGGAAGACTCTCGGTGGTGCCGCTGAACGAGGCGCAGTACAAATTCTTAACTGAAAGTTGAAACGGCCCCGAGCGGCTGTCCGCAGGTCGCGAGCAGAATTTCCTCTGCCCTGCCGCATCTCTTCACTTGGAACCAGCAGTGTCACTTACCAATCCACAGGGAGGAGCCTTATTTTCACCATTCCAACATCTGTAGTGGTTTTCCAAACAAGAGATTTGGGGCCATGCGGGAGGAGATGGGATGCCGCTTTTTAAGCCTCGTCCGGAGCTGAATTTTCTGCGCTTGCAGACCGCAGTTTTCTGCGCCGAGTGCGAGCTGATCCATGAAAACAATACCGCCACCTGCCTGGCCTGCGGGAGCAGCGCATTACTGAGCGTGTCGCGAGTCTTTGGCGGGTCGCTGCGTCATCAGCCCACCGCCACCCTGCTGCAGGATGCCGCCATGGAGCGCCTGGTGAGGGAATTGATCGAGTCGGTGCCGGTTTCGGCAGAGGCCAGCGAAAAGCAAGGGCTCATAGCCGCGCGCAGCGCCCAGGAAGCGCCGGGAACGGCGCTGGAGCTGCCGGTAGCTCCGGCCCAGCTGGATCTGGAACCCGCCATTTCCGTCATAGCCGAGCGCGCCCAGGCTTTGACGGGAGCGAGCGGCAGCGCCATCGGGCTGCGCTGGGGCAAAGAAGTGGTGTGCAGCGCTCGCGCCGGCCGCACGGCCCCGGATCTGGGTGTGCGCCTGCGGACGGATGCGGGCCTTTCGGGTGAGTGTCTGCGCACGGGACAAATCCTGCGCTGCGACGACACCGAAGACCACGCCGTCGTAGATCGCGGTGCTTCCCGACGATTGGGGGTACGCTCGATTTTGGTGGCTCCGCTGCAGCATTTCCGCAAGACGCTAGGCATTTTCGAAGTGCTTTCCAGCGAGAGCTTCGCGTTCGACGATCTGGCAGTGGCGAATCTGCAGATGCTGGCCGGATTCATGGTGGCGGCCATCGCGCGCGCGGCCGGCACGCCGGCGATGAGGGAGCAACTGTAGCAGCACAAATCAGTTTCAGGACCACTTGCCAACCTCAGACCCCTCCGAAGTTGGGGCAGTTTCGCCCCGAATTCAGTATTTTTCGTCCCAGTCTGGCCACGCTGGAACTTGCCGCATGCTCCGTAGTAGAGACCTTAAAATTTTGCTGGAGGTCGGGTGGGAAGAATGAGTTTTGTACTTGGGAGTTGACGGCGGAAAATCGTAATATGGAACCATTACTTCAGGTCCCATCTTGACACCTGTGGAACGGCGGCGCCATTTGCGGCACAGAGTGCACAGCCCCGCCTATGCCAGCGTCGGCACCGGGGCGGGTGGGGTAGTGCTGGATGCCAATGAGCGGGGAGTGGCCATCGAGAGCGTAGCCCGCCTGGTGCCTCAATCCTTCGTCGATCTGCGGCTTGATCTTTTGGAAACGCGCAGTTCCGCGGTCACCCCGGCGCGCGTGGCCTGGTGCGATGCCAGCCGGGCGGGCCTTGAATTCCTGAACCTGACAGGCGAATCCCGGCGGCAATTGCAGCAGTGGCTGCTGCTGAACGTATTGCTGGTGACAGATGACGCGAGGGCTCTGACGCAGGGCGGTCGCAATCCTGTTCACAAGCCCGATCCGGTGGTGGAGCAGGCGACTGATCCGGCAGCTTTTGATATGTCGAGGCTGGCCCAGGAAGCTCTGCTGAAGTCGTCCGCGCACGGAGCCGCTATCGCCCTAGCGGAGCGGGATCTTATGCTTTGCCGGGCCACCGCCGGGGAAATTGCACCGCCGCCCGGAACCAGGCTGGATGCGGAGTCAGGCATCTCCGGCGCTTGTGTGCGCAGCGGCCGCTGGCTGCGCTGCGACGATCCTCAGCTGGACCCGCACGTAGACCGCGAGAGTTGCCGCATGCTGGGCATCAACTCGGTGCTGGCGGTCCCTATCGGTGAGCGCGGGAACGTTCTCGGGCTGATCGAGGTTTTCTCGCGCCAGCTGTACGCGTTCAACGAGACGCACTGCGCCGCCTTGCAGGAACTGGCAAGAACCATTGCGCTGTCGCTTCGCCCGCAAGCAACGCCGGCAACGCCTTCTCCTGCGCCCCTGCCACAACCCGTCGAGGAGGCGACACGGCCGGCGTCCGCCGAGCCCGCGCCCGCGACAACACCCACACCGGCGGCGCAGGTGAGCGCATCGCCCACCGTGCCCGCGGTTGAGCCGAGCGACGAGAATACTCCCCCGGCAGAGAGCAGCGGACGGCAACGGACTATTTTGCTGGGCATGCTGGTGGCAGTGGTGATTATTGGTTTGTGGTTCGCGCTGAACCGAGGGTCGGGAGGAGCAAAGAACGTGGACGCCGCCACTCCTGCGCTGAGCAACTCAGCGCAGGAAACGCAGGCAGCGGCACAGGGAGAGTCGAAGTTGCCGGACAGCATGCCGGCGGCAGAAGTGCCGTCCTCTCTCCACGATCTGCTGAAGCGGGCGCGGGCCGGCGATGCCGAGGCAGAGTTCGAACTGGGAGCGCGCTACGCCGGAGGAGACGAAGTCCGACAGGATTACAGTGAGGCAGTGAAATGGTTCACCCGCTCGGCAGAAGGTGGCCAAGTGCTGGCGGCCGCCACCCTGGGGGCGTACTACTGGGCGGGACGAGGCGTATCTCAGGACGACGTCAGCGCCTATATGTGGTCCGCGATCGCCAAGGACGGAGGCGACGAGGCCAGCAAGTATCGGCTGGCGATTCTGCGCGCGCGCATGACGGCCGGGGAAGTGGCCGAAGGGGAACAGCGGGCTGCCGCCTGGCGCAAAAACCACACGCTACAACCGCTGGTCAGGAGCACCGCGGAGTCAAGCCAGCCGTAACTACTTCAGGGAGCACTGGGGCTGACGGGAGTCTTGCTTCCGCCTCGGGAAAGGGCCAGCGCCGCACCAACGGCCCCCGCCGCTCCCACCCCCAGAACAATCGCGGCAATCTTCCCCTTGCTGACGGAAACCGGCTTGGAGGCTGGAGCTTGCGCCTGGTCGGACGAGGCGTCCAGAGGGCAGTCATTTCCGGCGCTGAAGCTGAGAACTTTGCCGGCATCGAGGCTGGTGGTCTGAACCCCGTCATTTACGTTGATGCTGCCTTCACGACTGGCAATTTCCAGTTTGCCGTTGGACCGCGTGATCTGATATTTGGCGACATCGGAATTGGCCACGATGTTGAGATTGGCCACGCTGGCCGCCATCCGCTTTACCGCCGTCGTGACCAGCACGTCGCCACAACCTATTTGCAGGGTGTTGTTGTCGTAGGTCAGGGAAGTATTGGGAGAAAGCAGCACGGAAGAGCCAAGCGCGGTCAAACTGGCGCTGGCGCCGGGAGCCGTCTGCACTTTTTCGCCGGGAAAGAGAGCCATGGGACGTCCGGCTTCCTTGCCATCCACAATGACCTTGCCCTTAGGATAGAGCATGGGGCTGTCAGCCTGCGCCGCGGCCTGGCTGACGGGCACGATCAAAGCCAGAGCGCAGGAAAGCAGGCAGCAAAGGCGACTGCGCCGCTCGTATCTGTCCCGCGAACGGAACATTGAATTGTGCATAGGGTTATACAAATTGCAACTTATTGCAGTTTTCTGGGGCTGTCAATTCTCTTTTTTTGCACAAGGTGGCTGTTTCGGTTCGGGCCATGAGCGAGCGCTGGCGAAGTCTCAGCGTTCGCCATTCGCCCGACGCAAACCTGCCGGGATAGCCAACTTGGTTAGGATCAAAAGGGGAGAGATAATGTTATGGTGGTAGGCGAAGGTAACCGTGGCTGAACAGGAAAAAGAGAAGAAGTCGCGCAAGGCAATGCCGCGTTGGTTCTGGCCGGTAGGCCTGATGACCACCGGAATTGCGGGCGCGGCGGTGGTGGTGCTTCGCGGGTGCTGGCACCG
>DATGIY010000273.1:0-5341 GCA_035295475.1 Terriglobales bacterium | reverse complement strand
GCGTGCGCATGGCATTGGGAGCTTCGCGAGAACGGATGCTGCTCCTGGTAATGGGCGAAGCTGTGATTCTGGTGGGAATTGGGACGGTTGTCGGAATTGCTGCAGCCCTTGGGCTAACGCGCGTCGCAGCCAGGCTGCTATTTGGAATCGCGGCCACCGACGCGGTGTCGTTTGCGGCAGCCGTGCTGTGTTTGACCGTGGTGGCTTTGCTGGCCAGCTACGTGCCCGCGCGACGCGCGACGAAGGTAGACCCGATGGTGGCTCTGAGGTACGAGTAGCGAATCCCACCTTTGCAGAAACGGCGAAGGCGGGCACCCGCAAAAGATGGGTGCAGTGATTTGAGGTGAATATGGGAACTGTGCTGCACGATCTGCGGTACGCGCTGCGCATGCTGCGCAAGAGCCCGGGCTTCACGGCGGTGGCGATCATAACGCTGGCCCTGGGCATTGGCGCCAATACGGCCATCTTCAGCGCGGTTAACGCGGTGCTGTTGCGCGCGCTCCCGTTCCACGATCCCGACCGGCTCGTCGTGCTCTGGGAAACCAACCCGCACGTGGAAGGATTCCTCGGCCAGCGCCTGCCGGTGCGGCTGGAGAGCTACCTGCGCTGGAAACAGGATGCGCATTCCTTTCAGGAACTCGCCGTCTATCGCTCCGGCGATGCCGTTAATCTCACCGGTATAGCGAAACCGGAACGCATAGAATCGGCCACTGCATCCAGCAATTTCTTCCACCTGCTTGGCGTAAACCCGGAGTTGGGCCGCACCTTCGCCCCGCAGGAAGGGGAAGCGGGGCAGGATCGTGTAATCATCCTCAGCCATGCGCTTTATGAAAAGATGTTTGGCGAAGGCGCCAGCGTTATTGGCCGTGACCTCAGCCTGAACGAGGTGAACTACCGGATCATTGGCGTGCTGCCCGCCAGCTTTCATCTGCCCGGCATGTGGCAAGGGCTTTCCCAGGATAAGCCGCAGGTCTGGCTGCCGATGGACACCCGTCCCAGTCAGCCACAGCAGATCTTGCGGAATAACAACAAAATCGTTATTGGACGCTTGCAGCCGGGAGTGTCGCTGGCGCAGGCGCGCAGCGAGCTGCAGGTGATTGAGGCCCGTCTGCGGCGGGAACATCCTGACGATTACCGCGATTTCGCTAGCAACATCTTCACCCTCTACACCGAGAACATCGCTGCTTCGCTGCGTCGCAGCCTGCTGGTTCTGCAATTTGTGGTCGGCTTCGTGCTGCTCATTGCCTGCGTCAATGTTGCCAACCTATGTTTGACCCGAGCGGCGGGCCGGGAAAAAGAAATCGCCATTCGCGTCGCGCTAGGAGCCAATCGGGGCCGTCTGATTCGCCAGGTGCTGAGCGAAAGCCTGTTGTTCAGCCTGCTGGGTGGGGCTGCAGGTCTGCTCCTGGCCTGGTGGGGGATTCGTGCGGTCGACGCCCTGGCGCCCAGCGATGTTCCCAGCCTGCATCAGCTCCGGCTCGACCCTTACGTTCTCGCTTTCACGCTCGGAGTCATGCTGCTGGCCGGGCTGCTCTTTGGTCTTGTCCCCGCCCTGCACGCAGGCCGCTTGGATATTCACCAGACTATGGGCAAGGGCTCGCGATCGGGAAGCGCCGGAGTTTCGCGCCAATTACGCGTGTTGCTTGTGATCGCGGAAATTTCACTGGCGGTGATTCCATTGGCCGGCGCTGGCCTGATGGTGCGCACGCTGCGCGCCCTGCTGAATCAGAACCTGGGTTTCCAGCCGCAACACGTGCTCACCGCGCAGCTGTCGCTCCCCGCGCTCCACTACTCGAAACCGGAACAACAGCAGGCTTTCTGTTCGCAACTGCTGCAATCGTTGCAGGCCATTCCCGGCGTGCGCTCCGCGAGCCTGGCCAGCGGCTTGCCGATGCAGAGCATCAGCGTCACCGGCTTCCATCTGGAAGGAGAGGATGCGAAAACCTCCAACCGGTCGGTGGACATCCAGTACGTCTCCGAGGATTATTTCCAGACCATGGGTTCGCCGCTGCTGCGTGGCCGCGGCTTCACCCGCCAGGAGGCGGAACAGTCCGCGGGCCTGGCCATCATCAACCAGGCTTTGGCGCAGCAGTTGTGGCCGGGTCAGGGTCCAATCGGTAAAGTTCTGTATCTCGATCGAGAGGACAATCCCACTCGCGAAGTCGTGATTGGCGAAGCACCCAACACACATCAATTGTTCCTGAATTCCACCGAGCGCCCGGAAATGTACCTGCCCAAGCGCGCCTATGGGGACATGAGCCTGGTGGTACGCGGCGGTGGGGATCCCATGGCCCTGGCTCCCGCGGTTACGCAAGCCGTGCTCAGCCTGGACAAGAATCTGCCGCTCTACGAAGTGCAGCCTTTGAGCGCGATTGTGAAGGACAACGTCGCGGAGCAGCGCTTCACCATGTATCTGCTGATCGCCTTCGCCGGTCTGGCCCTGGCGCTCTCCGCCATCGGCCTGTATGGAGTGTTGACCTACATGGTCAGCCGGCGCACCCAGGAGATCGGAGTCCGCATGGCCCTGGGAGCACAGGCCAGCAATGTGCTCAGGATGGTGCTGCGGGAAGGAATAATCGCGACGGCCGCGGGAGTTGGGCTGGGCATGGCGGGAGCGCTGATCCTTGCGCGGCTCATGTCCACATTGCTTTTTGGGGTGACCGCCGATGATCCCGTCACCTTCGTGGCGGTGGTGGGCGTGGTTGCTGCCGTGGCTGTGCTGGCCAGCTATGTGCCGGCCCGCCGCGCCAGCAAGGTGGATCCCATGGTGGCGCTGCGATACGAGTGAAGCGGTCTACCTCGGATTGCACAAAGCGCAAAAGTCAGGACGGCCTTGCGCGCGATCTGATGCTCGAACCGGCGGGATACCGTCAGACTTCCAAGGTGTGGTGAATATGAAAAAACTATATGGTGTTTTCGGTGCACTAGTCCTAATGGCAATGGCAGGCGTTCCTGCCTCCGCTCAGGTGTTCAGATTCCCGAACGCCGGATCGCAGTTTCCCAACCTGCTGAATCCTTACACTGCGGTGCAGGTGCCGCAACCCAACCTGACCAATACGCCGCGGTTGGATACGCTCATGAGAAACGGCAAGCTGATGCTGTCGCTGAGCGATGCAGTAGCGCTGGCTTTGGAGAACAACCTGGACATCGCCATCGCCCGTTACAACCTGTCGATCGCGGATACCGACATCCTGCGCGCTAAAGCGGGTTCCGAGATCCGCGGCGTGGCCACCGGCCTGGTAGAAGGAACGCCCGGCGGCGGCGTGGGGGGATTCGGCACGGGCGCGCAGGGTTCGGGCGCCGGCGGCACCAGCGGCGGAGCGGGGGGTGCCGGTGGCGGCGCTTCCGGACTGGTCGAGTCCACGCTGGGCGCCGGCACGCAACTGCAGCCCTACGATCCCCAAATCATCGCCAAGATGAATGTTGAGCATTCCGCGCAGCCCATCAATAACGCGGTCACACTGGGCCAGATTGGCAGTTTCCAGCAGAATATCGGCAACGCCAACTTCGAATATATGCAGGCCTTTCCCAGCGGCACGCTGATGCAGGTCGACTTCGACAATTTTCGTGCCACTGACAACAGTCAATTCGACTTGCTGGTGCCGCAGGTGTTTTCCCAATTCCGGGTGGAAGTGAAGCAGCACCTGCTCGCCGGATTCGGTTTCGGGCCCAATATGCGCTTCATACGTATCGCCCGCAACAACCGCGAGATTTCCGACGTCGCTTTCCGCGACCAGGTGATTGCCACTGTGTCCCAGATACAGAACATATACTGGGATCTGGTCAATGCTTACGAAGATGAGAAGGTTAAGGAGCGTTCTCTGAATCTGGCGGAGAAGACCCTATCAGACAATCGCGAGCAGGTGCGCATTGGGGCGCTTCCGGCGATTGAAGTGACGCAGGCGGAAAACGAGGTCGCCAGCCGCAAGCAGGACCTGATCATCGCGCAAACCGGCCTGCAGCTGCAGCAATTACTCATGAAGAACGCCGTCACCCGGAACCTGAGCGATCCTTTTGTGGCGGCGGCGCCGGTCGTGCCCACGGACACGATGTACGTACCGGAGAAGGAGCCAGTGCGGCCGATCCAGGACCTGCTGGCGGACGCCTACGCTCACCGGCCGGAGCTGGCGCAGGCAAGGATTGACCTGTCCAACCGCGAAATCAGCCGTAAGAGCGCCAAGAACGCGCTCTTGCCGAGCGTGGATTTAGTTGCCTGGTACGGGGGCTCCGGACTGGCGGGAGAACAAAATCCCGCGTTTACCTGCGGGCCAGGCGTGGTTTCCTCTCCCGCCGTCGAGTGCCTGCCCCCGGGAACCGTTTCCCGGACCGGCTATGGCAACGCTTTCGCCAAGCTGTTTCGCAACGACTTTCCCGACTATTCCGTGGGATTCCAAATCAACATCCCGCTGCGTAACCGTACCGCGAAAGCGGACCAGATTCGCTCCGAACTGGAGTATCGCCAGGCGCAGATGCGCTTGCAGCAATTGCAAAACGAAATCGGTATCGAGGTGCGGAACGCGCAGTTCGCGCTGCAGCAGAACCGCGCGCGAGTGGAGGCAGCTACCACGGCTCGCGACCTGGCCCAGCATACTTTTGAAATCGAGCAGAAGAAATATGCGCTGGGAGCTTCCACCAGCTACCAGGTCCTGCAGACACAGCGCGATTTGGCCCAGGCGGAATCGACTCGGGTGGCAGCCATGGCAGCTTACGAAAAGTCGCGAGTCGAGCTGGACCGGGTGACCGGACTGACCCTGACTCACAATGGAATCGAAATCGCCGATGCGGAGAACGGTCACGTGCAGAAAGCGCCGGAGATTCCCGGGGTGGTGCCGCGCACCGATCTGACGCAGCAGGAACAGGCGCCCAAGAATGAACTGCCCGGTCCGTCGCTATGAAGGAGCTCGTGGCCGAACGTATACAATCCTCGGGTAAGGGACTCATGATCGGCGGCACAACCTCACCCGCGCCGCGCGTCCTCGTGGCCGATGATCAGCGCGATGTAATCGAGGCGCTGCGTCTGCTGCTCAAGCCGGAAGGCTATGAGCTGGCGGCGGTGTCTTCGCCATCCGGTGTGCTGGATGCCCTGCAGAACCAGGAATTTGACGCGGCTCTCATCGACCTGAATTACACCCGCGACACGACCTCCGGCCAGGAAGGTCTGGATCTGCTGTCGCAGCTTCAGGCCGGCGACAGCACCTTTCCCGTGATCGTCATGACCGCCTGGGGCAGCGTGGATCTGGCTGTGGAAGCGATGCGCCGCGGCGCCCGCGATTTTATCCAGAAACCCTGGGAGAATGCGCGCCTGCTCTCGGTGCTGCGCACACAGGTTGAATTGGGCAGG
>DATGIY010000272.1:0-5026 GCA_035295475.1 Terriglobales bacterium | reverse complement strand
GTGGTGAGGTCACCGGTGGTGTAGAAGACGTAGGCATCGTATTGCGCTATATCCGGCTGGGAAAAGACGGAGCCGTCTTTTGTAGCATTGACTTCATATCCCCGCTTCTGGGCCAGATCGGTGACAATTTGCTCCGCGGGGCTCAGCTTGCCACCACTGCGCTTCACCATGGGGTGCTCAAACCCGGAACACTTGGTAAACATGAGGATTCTTTTGTGATTGGAGGTGGCCTTCGCGGCCGACAGGCTGCTCAGGCCCAGGCCCATGGCGCCGGAGCCGAAGAAGCGCAGGAGATCGCGACGATTCATACCTGGTAAGACTAGCGGTTTCGGCGGCGAGCCTCAAGGCGGGTTGAGTACAATAGCGCACCGTGGCTGGCTATTCGGGCACACCGCTGATCAAAAAGCTGGGCATCAAGCCAGGGCACCGTATCGCCCTGATTGATGAGCCCGCGGGATACCGCAAATACCTAGGCTCTCTTCCGGAGAAAGTCGCATGTTCCGGGCAGCTCGAAGGGAAGCTAAATCTGATTCAGCTGTTCGTAATGCAACGCTCGGAGCTAAAGGGCCGGTTCGTGGCCGCGAAACGCTGCCTGGCACCCGATGGCGCACTCTGGATTTGCTGGCCCAAGCGCACATCAGGAGTAGAGACCGATCTCAATGAAAACGTGGTCCGCGAAATCGGCCTGGGGCTCGGCCTGGTAGACGTAAAGGTATGCGCCGTGGATGAGACCTGGTCGGGGTTGAAGTTCGTGTATCGCTTGAAGGATCGGGCATGAAGAAGCTGGCAACGCTCGGCTACCTGCTGGTAATGACAGCGGCGGTGGGTAGTGCTCAAAGGCTGCATCGGCCGGCCATTATTGGCATCTCGCATGTAACCCTTCGCAGCGCCAATCTGAAGAGATCACAGCAGTTTTATGGCGGGGTGCTGGGATTTCCGAAGGAGGCAGCGGGCAACCGGCCGGACGCATTGCGCTTTCGGATTAACCGTCAACAATACATCGAAGTGGTCGCAACGGACGATAAGGCGGACCGGCTGTTTGAAATCGGGTTTCAAACCACTGACGCGGAACAGCTGCGCCGTTACCTGGCCGAAGAAGGGATCGAGGTGCCGGGGCGAGTCGAGGCAGGGGCCGACGGCAGCCGCAGCTTTTATGTGCGCGATCCGGAAGGGCATGAGCTGAGCTTCGTACAGGAGCCCTCGGCGAGGCCGGTGGGAGGGCCCGACAGCGAACATCAGCAGATTTCGACGCAAATGATCCATGCGGGCTTTATCGTCCGCGACCGCGCGGAGGAGGATCATTTTTATAAAGATGTGCTCGGATTTCACGTGTACTGGCATGGCGGCATGAAGAATGGCCAAACCGACTGGGTGGACATGCAGGTTCCCGATGGCACGGACTGGCTGGAGTACATGCTGAATGTGGAGGCAAATCCTTCACCGCGCGAGGCAGGGGTGATGCGCCATCTCGCTTTGGGGGTAACGGACATCAAGCCGGCGGTGAAACTGGTGAAGCAGCGCGGCTGGCCGATGCCCGAGAAGGCGCAGGTCGGGCTGGATGGTAAGTGGCAGTTGAATCTGTATGATCCTGACCTGACCCGGGTGGAAGTGATGGGATTTCAGCCGGTGCGACGGCCGTGTTGCGCACCTTATACCGGTCCGCATCCCGTGCCGCGGTAGCCGGTAACGGTATTATCTGAGCACGCTAACCGCTCCTGACTAGTGACTCCCGAGTCCCGTACAATAAGACGGCGAGGACCTTAACAATCCATGTCCGCACCGAGCAAGGCGCCAACAAGCGAGATGCCGCCAGTCCCATTGACGCTGGAGGGGTCCAGCGTCCTGCACCAGATGATGAGCTTTCGGTGGAAGGAATGGCGGCAGCTGGAGCCCGGCCAGCGTAATCGCATCCTGAATGAAGCTCAACCAGTACTTCAAGAAATGGAACGGCGGCAGAGCGGGCTCTATTCCCTGCTAGGGCACAAGGGCGACCTGATGCTGGTGCACTTCCGCGCTTCCTTTGATGAGCTCAAGCACGCCGAGCTGCAACTGGCTCGCACCAGCCTGAGCGATTACCTGGAGCCGACCACATCTTATCTGTCCGTGGTTGAACTAGGACTTTATGATTCGTCGGTCAAGCTATACCAGCAATTACTGGAACGGGGCCTGCAGCCCTATTCGGCGGAATGGGCTGCCGAAGTGGAACAGGAAATGGAACGACAGCGCGCCGCCATGAGGCCACGCCTCTACCCGGAGATGCCGCCCAATCGCTACCTCTGTTTTTATCCCATGGACCGCCGGCGCGGCGAGGACAAGAACTGGTACACATTGCCGATCGAAGAGAGGCAGCGGCAGATGCGCGAGCACGGACTCGTGGGCCGGCGCTACGCGGGTGAGGTGAAGCAGATCATTACCGGTTCCATCGGCTTCGACGACTGGGAGTGGGGCGTGGACCTGTTTGCCGACGACCCGCTGGTGTTCAAGAAACTCATTTACGAGATGCGCTTTGACGAGGTCAGCGCGGTGTATGCGCTCTTCGGGCATTTTTATGTGGGCTTACGGTGTCCCGGAGCGCAGCTAGGAAAGATGCTGGAGGGAGAGCTGCCGCAGGCCGGCAGCTGAACTCGAAGTGGGCCAGGGCTCGTCGAAGGCGCCGGCTACAGCCCACTGTGACTTGGACTGACTCTTTGCATACTTCCCCTGAAGCACAGATCCGCGAGTTTTATCGCGAACTGTTTCGCGCCTGGGGCCGCCAGCACTGGTGGCCGGCGCAGAGCCGCTTTGAGGTGATCGTCGGCGCCTATCTGACCCAGAATACCGCCTGGAAGAATGTAGAACACGCTCTGGGGAATCTGCGAAGCGCGCGCGTACTCAATCTGCAAGGATTACGCCGTCTCCCTGTTGGCGAATTAGAACAGCTGATTCGACCCGCGGGATACTTTCGGCAAAAAGCGGCGCGGCTGAAGATTTTCATGGAATTTCTGGATCGGCGCTATGACGGCTCGCTGGATCGCATGTTCGCGCGGCCCACAGCCGAACTTCGCGCCGAACTGCTGGCGCTGAACGGAGTCGGACCGGAGACCGCGGACGCCATCCTGCTGTATGCCGGCGGGCACCCGGTTTTTGTGGTGGATGCCTACGCGCGCCGATTGCTGGAGCGACACCGTATTTTGCCCCATAATGCCCCCTACGAGGAGATACGGGCGCTGTTTGAGCAGGCGCTGAGGTCAGAGAAGTGGACCCGGGGGGAGGGGCTGAGCCAGGAAACCCTGAATAGCGGGGCGATTCCGGCGATTCACGCGCCTTCCCGCATGAGCGGCGCGAGACGCAGCGAGCGGGCGCAGGTTTTGAACGAGATGCATGGCCTCATCGTCGGGGTGGGAAAGAACTACTGTCTGGCTTCACGGGCGCGATGCGAAGAATGCCCGCTCGGCAGGTTTCCGCATCAGCGTATACGACCCGGCAGCTTTCCCGGGCAGCGGCGGCGGGCCGCACGATCATAGCCTCGCTATAATGAGGAACACGGCTGGGCGGAGTTTTAGCCACGTTTCAGCCGATTGTAAAGTGCCTCTACAAACGCCTAAACGCGACGAACCTTCGCGGCGCAGGACGGCGATCATCCTGCTCGTGGCGGGTATTTTTGTGCTGTTCACCATCCTGCTGTCGCAGGCGTCATTCAATCTGCCGGTGTTTCAGCCCAACGCGAGCGAGCAGCCCTTTGTGTTTGCCGCCCTGTCGGCGCTGATCTTTCTGCTGTTTGTGGTCCTCACGTTCGTGCTGGTGCGGACGCTGCTCAAGCTTTTTGCGGAACGCCGTATAGGGGTGCTGGGATCGAAGTTCCGCACCAAGATGGTGGTGGGCGCGCTGCTGCTGTCGTTTATTCCGGTGTTGTTTCTGTTCCTGTTTGCCTACGGACTGATGAACCACTCCATTGACAAATGGTTTTCACGGCCGGTGGAGGAGGTTCGAGAAGACACCGAGGCGATGACGCGACTGCTCTCCGCCTACGCGGAGCAGAATGCGCATGAAGAAGCGGTACTGCTGGCCAGCGATCCGGCGGCGTTGAAGGCATTTACGACGGGGGATTTCACCGGCGTCGCGGAGTTGTTCGAGGCGCACAAGCCGACGTTGCAGGGCGGCTTTGCCGTGGCTGTACGACAAGGCCGAGCGGAAGCCAGTTTTCGCGCTCCCGAAGCCTGGCCGGTACTGCAGCCCAAGTTGCCGCTCAAGGAGGCGGCGGCCAACCGTCCGGCGCGCTTTTCCTGGGACGGCACGGATTACATTCTGGGAAGCGCCCGGGTGGGACAAGATGGAGCCATCCTGGTGGCGATGCCTCTGCCCGCGGCCTTTTCCGAAACGGTGCGGCAGATTGACGCCAGCCAGCAACGCTATTTTCAGCTGGCGGAAAACCGCAAATTAGTGCGCCGGACCTACATGGAGCTGCTGGCCCTTTTGACCATGCTGGTGCTCTTTGCGGCGACGTGGCTGGCCCTATTCATTTCCAAGCTGGTAACCCGTCCGGTAGCGGCGCTGGCGGAAGCCACGCAACAGATCTCGCGCGGGCGCCTCGATTACCGCGTGCAAGTCGCTGCCGCGGATGAACTGGGCGAACTGGTGCAGTCGTTCAACCGCATGGCGGAGGAACTGGAAAACAGCCGGCAACAGATCATGGCTTCCAGCAGCGAACTGGAGGAAGCAAATACCGCCCTGGAACAGCGCCGCCGCCACATGGAAACGATTTTGGAGAGTATCCCGACGGGCGTGCTTTCGCTGGATGCGGCGCGCCGGATCACGCATGCCAATGTGGCACTGCAGCGCATCTTCAACCCCCAGTCGAGATTGTCGGCGAGCCCGGGTTTCGCGACAGGGGCTACGCTGGCGGAGGTTTTTCCGGCTGAGATTATCGAGAATTTGGAGCCGCTGATGCGGCGCGCCGACCGCATGGGCATGGCCGCCAGCCAGATGGAACTGAGCTGGAAAGGGGCGACGCTCAACGTGGCGGTCACCGTGGCCACTTTGCAGCACG
>DATGIY010000271.1:0-2690 GCA_035295475.1 Terriglobales bacterium | reverse complement strand
GGGCAGCCGCGGGCGGAAGCCATGGAGCCGCCATTGGCGCCGGTGTTGGTGGTGGCGCCGGTCTGGGAGCCGGGCTCTTGACCGATCGCGATCTCAGCTCAACAAAGGGCAGATGCTGGAAGTACGCCTGGATCGTCCCTTGCAGGTGCCGATGCACTAGAATGGCGGGTTTCCAGTCCAAGCAGGTAAGGCTAAAACCCGAATTGGACTGGTGGAGGACGATTCATGCCCAGCCGGCTGGCCCTATTCTGTGCAGCCATGCTTCTGGTGGCCGTTGCCGCCATCGCGCAGGAGCACCCCGCGGTGACCGCGCAGCCCAACTCCATCTATGTGGGAGCGGATGGCAAGTATGAATCCGCACCCGATACGGCGCTGGTGCAGTTCAACATTTCCGCGCAGGAAGACACGGCCAAAGCGGCCTATGACCGTGGCAGCCGCGCCGCCGAGCAGATCCGGCAAATCCTGCGCTCCAACGGAATCGAACCTAAAGCCGCCGAAATTGGTTTCTTCTCTCTCGACCCGGTCTACGACTATCGCAGCCCCAAGCGCAAACTGATTGGCTATCGGGTAAACAGCAGTGTGGTGCTGAAGTTGCACGATTTTTCTAAAATCGCCCCCATTGTCTCGCAGCTGGCCGATATGGATGTAACCGCGAATCAGGCCGTCAGCTATACCCTGGAAAATATGGATGCCGCCAAGCTCAAGGCCACGGAAGATGCCTACCAGCGCGCACGGGCGGAGGCGGCAGCGGTGGCGCGTGTGGCGCAGCGCACCCTGGGGGAACTTTCTTATGCTTCGGTGGACACTTTTGAGCCGGTCAGGATGATTGCCCCCATGATGCGCAAGGCTATGGGCGCCACCATGGCGGGGGCCATGCCTGCTCCCACGGAGGAGTTCAGCGCCCAGAAGGTCACGGTCACCGCGCACGTGAACGCGCTGTTCAACCTGAAGTAGACCCACCTGGGAGCAGCTCAAAAACCGGGTAGTTGGGTGCGATCTCGGCGAACGCTTGCGGCGGCGAGCCCGCTGGAACGGGAAAATAGAGCTGCACCGTGGTCTTGAAGCGATCCAGATAGGCTTTCAGCAGTTCGAGCTTGGCATCATCGGACACCGGCCGAATTTTGTATTGCAGGCGAATTCTTCCCTTTTTCAAGGTCAGTTCACCCGCTGCCTCGGCGTTGCGGACCCACTGCGCCCGGCCTCGTGGCGCCACCAGAAAGCGCTTGCCGCTGATTTCGAGCAGATCCACCGGCGTGGAGTAGATTTTTCCGCTTTTGCGTCCGCGGACCTGAACCAGGTAGTTATGTCCTAGCCCAAAGCCCAACCCGACTAGAAGGCCGAAGGCGCTATTAAAGAAACGCTCTCCGGCGCTAGGTTTGCGATAAGGCGCTTCCCCGCTCACGCCCAAATTGTACAGCGGCCCTCACTGATGTGAAGGCACGGTGATTCCCTGCGGACCGCGCTGCTTGGCCTCCAGCTCCTTGCGCGTAGAAATGGACTTATCCACCCAGCTGTCGGCGGTCTTCAGGTCGGCCTGGCGGGTCTGCGGGTCGCCGCAGTCAATGTGGGCTTTCTCGCGGTAGAGCAGGTTCATATACGCCATGGCGTCGGGATACTCGGCGCGCAGCTTGAGGGCTTTATCCAGCATGTCCAGCCCTTCATTCACCTTGTCTCCATTTTCGTCCTTGAGTTGCTGGCAGGCTTTCGCGGACTTGAGCTCATCGGTGGGTTTCAGCCCCTGTTCTGCCCACAATTTCATGCGCGGCTGGTAGACCTGGGTCCAGTCGATAACGGCGATGGAATAGTAGAGTTCAGGATCGTTGGCGTCGAGCTTGATGGCTTCTCGATAGTACTGCTTGGCCTCATCAAACTTCTTCATCTGGAGATAGAGATAGGCGATGCCTTTCAGGCTATTGATCTGCTGCTCGTGTGCCGGATGCAGCTTCAACACCTGCTGGTACTGATCGATCGCGGCTTCCGCGCTTTTGTTATTCTCCGGGCTATCCACACCCGGCACGAATTGCTGCGCATAAGCGGTGGCCAGGTAAAGACGCGCATTGATCAGGTTGGGATCCAGCGCCACTGAGTCTTTGAAATATTCGATAGCCTGATCGTATTTGGCGTTTTTGTAAGCTTGCACTCCCTTATTCAGATCGGAGCGCGCCTTGAGCACGTTGCACCCGGCCGCTGCTATCAATACCAGGATTATTAAACCCGCTTCCAGACCCCGCCGCGTCTGCGCATGTCGAACCATCGCCGCTACCTCGATCTATTCACGTTCAACATCTACGTCCTTGTTAGAGATGCGCTGGGCAGGGCTGGTGACAGCCGCCAATTTCACGGCTGGAGCTGCGCACGTGAGTAGCCGGGGAAGGAGTACAGCGCGGTCACAGGGGAGTTTCACCGCCCGCCGTGGCTGTAATATGCTTAAAGAATTCAATCAGATCCTGCGAGGACTATTTCCGTCTTGAGCTCTATTGCCGCTCCGGCATCTCCCGCCCGACCGCCTGCCGCTGTTACTTCCCGTCGCAAAGCGCTGGTGCTGCTGGCGATGGTTTTCGCCCTGGTCTACGTGGGCTCGATGTTTTCTCCTCCCTTGCTGGACGACGCGGATTCGACCCACGCGGAAGCCGCGCGCGAGATGGTTTTACGCCACGACTACGTCACCCTGCACGTCAATGGTATTCGCT
>DATGIY010000270.1:0-3966 GCA_035295475.1 Terriglobales bacterium | reverse complement strand
GCTCATTGCGCTGCGCCTGGATGCGTTGCGCAAGCATTATCCCTGGCTCAGCGGCGGGCTCGATTATTTCCAGGCGCGGCTGACGCAGGCGCCGGCCGATGCCCGCTTCGCGCTGGACTGGGTGGTGCGCCACGCCCAGGACCGGGAACAGCAGGAGTTGGCTTGCGGCGCGCTGCGCGCCAAGTGCGACATTCTTTGGGCGCAACTGGACGCCTTGTACTTTTCTTATGTGCAGCCGGGCTGGCCTCCCCCCGGCGCTTTTCAACTGCCGGAGGAGAAGTGAGCCGGCCGGCCCCCGATTCGCGGCCGCGGCTGGCTCGCGGCTGCCGCATCAGCCAGCAGGAAGGGCAAGCCTCCACGCTGCTCATGCCCGAAGGCGCCATGCGCTTGAACGAGCCCGGGCTGAAGATCCTGCAGCAGTGCGATGGAGAGCACACTTTTGCGGAAATTGTTAGCGCCTTGCAAAGCGATTTCAGCGCTTCCGCTCCGGAGCGCATCAGCGAAGATACCGCTGCCTTTCTGGAACGCCTGCAGGAGCGGCGCGCCGTGGACTACGAATCCGAGTAAGGCACGGACTTTACTTCTAATATCGCCTAAATCCCGACCCACATCCGAGATAGGCGATGGAACGAGTCGACGCGCTGCATCCACCAAGGTGACCTTGACATCAAATACCTTGCAGGGTATACCATGCCAGGTATATGGCGTGGGAGGTTGAGTTTTACGAGGACCCGGAAGGCGGCGCACCGGTCGAGGAGTTCCTGGAAAACCTGCCACAGGAGGCCAGAGCCAAGGCGCTGGCGATTATCAGGCTTTTGCAGGAGCAGGGTGCGATTCTCCCGTTTCCATACTCTTCGCAGGTGCGGGGACCGCTTCGGGAGCTAAGAACGCATTATGGAAGGGAACACATACGCATACTCTACTTCGGTGATGGGAAAAGGGTTTTCATTCTGTTGCACGGCCTTATCAAGCGTACGCAGAAACTGGGTGAGGGCGACATCAGAATCGCAGAACACCGGATGCGGGAGCATGACGCTCGGCTGAGAAGGAGAAAAAAGTAATGAACCGATGGAAGCGTTATTATCGCCAACAGACGCAGGACGATCATATGAAGCGCCTGGTGGAAGAGGAGCTGGCCAATCTTCGTCTGGGGGCGCAGATTGCCAGGCTGCGCGAGCAGGAGAATCTGTCTCAAACTCAGCTGGCCGCGAAGGCTCAGATGAGTGCGCCAAAAATTTCTGTCATTGAGAACAAACCCAAGGACTTGAAAGTGGCAACCCTGGTCCGAATCGCACACGCGCTGAATAGCGAGCTGGAGATTCGATTCAAAAGGCGCACTCGGGCAACCGCACAGGGTGCGTACCAACACCTCCGTTAACCCGTGGTCTGCACCGCTAAATGACTGGTCCGCTGGCACTCATCGCCGAACTCACGCACCGCTGCCCGCTGCATTGCGTTTACTGTTCCAATCCGCTGCAGATGAAGGCGCGCGCGGCCGAACTCAGTACCGAGCAGTGGAGTGAAGTTTTCCGCCAGGCCGGCGCCTGGGGCGTGCTGCAGGCGGACTTCACCGGCGGGGAGCCGCTGGCCCGCGCCGACCTGGAGGACCTGGTGCGCTCGGCGCGCGCGGCCGGGCTCTACGTAAACCTGATCACCTCCGGCATCGGTCTGAATCCGGAGCGGCTGCAGGCGCTGGTGGCGGCGGGCGTAGACCATATCCAGCTGAGTTTTCAGGATGCGGAGCAAGCGGCGGCGGATGAAATCGCCGGCGCCCGCGCGCATGCTCGCAAACTGGAGCTGGCACGGCGCATTCGCGAGCACAACGTGGCCTTCACTATGAACGTGGTGGTGCATCGCCAGAACCTGCACCGGCTGCCGCAGATCATCGCCTTGGCAGAAGAGCTACAGGCCGACAAGCTGGAAATCGCCAACGTGCAGTACTACGGCTGGGCGCTGGAGAACCGGGCCGCACTGCTGCCCAGCGAGGCGCAACTGCAGGAATCGCTGCCCACGGTGAAGGCGGCGCAAGAGCGGCTTAAGGGACGCATGCGCATCGACTTCGTTACGCCCGACTATTACGGCAAATATCCCAAGCCTTGCATGGGAGGCTGGGGACGCAAGCTCATGCTGATCAATCCCGCGGGCGAGGCCATGCCCTGCCATGCCGCGGGTGTGATTCCCGGGCTGCGTTTCGAAAACGTAACAGACAGGCCGTTGCGCTGGATCTGGGAGGAGTCGCAGGCATTCCAGCGTTTTCGCGGGGAAGCCTGGATGCCGGAGCCGTGCCGCGGCTGCGAGCGCCGCAGCCAGGACTTTGGCGGTTGCCGCTGCCAGGCGCTGCTGCTGGCGGGAGATGCCGGCGCCACCGATCCCGCCTGCGCGCTGGCTCCCAAGCACCACGTGGTGGCGGAGGCCGTGGCGCAGGCCAATGCGTCGCCCAGAGCGGTCAGTAGCGCCACTAGCAGCCCTTCGCCCAAGCTCAGTTGGGTCTATCGCCAAAATCCGCGATAGGTCTCGGTACGCGATGCAGGGCAGCGTCGAGCGCGGCGCCGACAGCGGCCAGCTTTTCCGCGGAAAATAAACGCTGGCAGGCTTCAAAGAGCTCGCGTTCTTCCTTGCGGATATGGCCGGAAAGGGTCTGGGCGAACTGTCGCAACCTTGCGGCATCGAGTTCGCGCCGCTCGGCACCGGCAAAATATTCACGCAAGGTCGCGTGCTCCCTCAGCAACTGTTCTACCAGGGGCTTGAGTTCGGGGAAGGCCGCGGCTTCGGGGAAGAGCGCTTCTTCTTCCGCGGCAAAGTGCCAGCGGATTTCCAGGTTGAACATGGTGCGGATTTGCGCCTGCAGAGCATCGAGGTCGGCGGTGCCCGCCGGCAGCGAGCGGTCAATCTGCACGCACAGCGCGAGCGCGTGCTGGTGCTGGTGGGAGAGCGGGATCAGGTTGCGGTCGCGCAGCATGGATGTGCGGCTTCTCGGTTATGTAGAATACTTGTTTGCCCGGTGAGCGGGCAAAGAGCAGGGAGACTTCATGGCTGCTACCGGCGAACTCATACGCTTGATGAATTACGTGGACGACATTTCCGCCACCTTGCGGCGCATCGTGGCGACCATTCCCATGATGGACGACGACGAACGCAAACGCCTCTCCGACTACATGCGCAAGGTCGAGCCCAACTACGATTCCGTGCTGCAGCAACTGGAAAAGGGCGGGAAGTAGTGGGCGAAGTGCGCTGCGTAGCCGTCATTGGCGCCGGCATCATGGGGCGGGGCATTGCCCATGTGGCCGCGCTGGGCGGCTATCGCACCATCCTCGAAGATATTCTTCCTGCCGCCCTGCGGCGGGCGGAAAGCGAGATCCGTTCCAACCTGGACAAGGCGGTGGAACTGGGCAAGGTGGCCGCACCCGAAGCGCAAGCCGCCCTGGGCCGCCTGGAGTTCGCTCAGTCAGTGGAAGAGGCGGCGCGCCAGGCCGACCTGGTGATCGAGGCGGTTCCCGAGGAACTGGAATCGAAGATCGAAATCTTCACCCTGCTGGACAAAGTCTGCCGCCCAGGCACCATCCTGGCCACCAACACCTCCTCCCTGAGCATCACCGAGATCGCGTCGGTCACGTATCGCGCGCCCAAGTGCGTGGGCATGCATTTCTTCAATCCGGTGCACAAGATGAAACTGCTGGAGATAGTGCGTGGGCTCGAGACCGACGAAGACACGGTTCAGGTGGCGGCCGACGTAGGACGGCGCATGGGCAAGGAAACCGTGGTCATCAAGGAAGCTCCGGGGTTCATCACCAGCCGCATTAACGCGCTGATCGGGAACGAAGCCTTTTACATGCTGCAGGAGGGTATCGCCACCGCCGCGGACATCGACAAGGCCCTCAAGCTCGGCCTCAATCATCCAATGGGCCCGTTCGAGCTCGTCGACCTCGTCGGCCTCGACGTGCGCCTCTCGATTCTCGAATATCTCCA
>DATGIY010000269.1:0-5369 GCA_035295475.1 Terriglobales bacterium | reverse complement strand
CAGCCCCACTCTGGCCGGATGTTCCTTCCGCCGTCAGCACACACGCCCCATTACGCGCCCGCCATACTCTTCGGACAGCCACCGCTGCCAGAACTCAACCGGCAAGCTGTAGAGCTGTAGCCGCCCTTCCACCTTCTTCGCTGCGCAAGGTGGGAAACTCGAACCCTGGACAAGTTGCCGGAATTTCAATCGGCCAGGGCTTTGGCCTGCGCGAATTCGCGGGCTCGCTCCAGCAGCTCGCGGGCGCCTCGTTCATCGCCTCGGGTTCGCAAGATGGCGGCCAGATGGAAGAGGCTGCTCACCTCTCCTACGCCTTCCTCTTGGCTGCGTTCGAAAGCATGCTCCGCCGCCCCATAGGCTCCTCTGCGCTCATGAATCACGCCGATGTGGTAGTGGGCCATCAGATATTCGGGGGTGAGCGTCAGCGAGCTTTCGAACTGCTGCAGGGCCTCTTCCAGCCGTCCCGCGTGGAAATAGCAGACCGCCAGGCGGTAGTGGGCGGCGTTGTAGTGGGGATCCATTTTCAGGCATTGCTCGAAGGCGGTAATCGCCTCCGGCATGTCGCCGTGATGGTACCAGGCAACGCCCAGATCATAGTAGCCGCGGGCGAAAGCCGGGGCATGGGCCAGAGCGCGCTCGTAGTAGCGGATGGCTTCCAGCAGCACGCCTTCGTGAAAACACAAATTGCCCAGCAGATGGTTGGCCAGCACGTGGTCGGGCTCGGAGAGCAGCAGGCGTTCCAGTTCCTGCCGGGCTTCGTTGCCCCGGCCCTCGCGCTCATGCACCAGCGCCAGCAACAGGCGGTGGTCCACGTAAGCGTCGCGCAGAAAAGCTCCGCATTGCGCGCAAAACTTGTCTTGGGGTTGAATCTCGTATCCGCAGCGCTGGCAGCGGCTGGAACCGCGGGAATCCTGGGTATCGCTCATAAAAAGCCCCTGTGGTGAGCCGTTTTCAGTCTGACGGCTCGGTTCACGTAGCTCAGTGATCAACATCACGGGAAGCAGTGACGCCAGGGGGCAGTCACCTTGGTTACTTGGGGGCCTGGCCGCCGCCCGCCTACCATGTGTGGCTACGCGCTCCCTGGGCGCGCCGGCAGGTGTGTGACCCGGGGCGCCGCGCATTGGCAACAAGCAAGGAGCAAGCGATGCGCCTGCAATGCCTGCTGGTCACCCGAGAGCACGGGCTGCTTGAGCTGGTCCGGCCCGCCATGGACGTCTGCGGCATTGACGTCGAAGTCCGTTCCGAAGCGGACAGCGCGGCCGAAGTGTGCCGCCGCCGCCATCTCGACGGGTTCGTGATCGATTGCGATGATGTGCCTGGCGGGAGCGAGCTGCTGGGCTGCATCCGCGCCAGCGGCTCCAATCGCATGTCCAGCATTTTCGCTCTGGTCAACGGGACTACCAGCATCAACCAGGCCTTGGAGCAGGGCGCCAATTTCGTCTTGGGCAAGCCCGTTTCCCTGGAGCGCTTTCAGGCCTATCTCAAAATCGCCCGCGTGTTCATGGAGCGGGAGCACCGCCGTTATTTCCGTTTTCCCGTGAACCTGCCGGTGCGGATCTGCTGCGGTGACCAGCATTATGCGGAGGCCCACATGGTCAATATCAGTGAGGGCGGCCTGGCCCTGCGTTTGGCCGGCGCCAGCCGCCTGGAAGGCACGGTGCGCCTGGATTTCCAACTGCCCAGCATCGAGCCCTACACCGTGCAGGCTAAGGGCGATGTGGTCTGGGGCGATCGCGCCGGCCTGGCGGGAATTCGCTTCCTTTACATGGGTGACGAATCGCGTCGCCACCTGCAGGACTGGCTGAGTCAACTGCACGCGCAGACCGAATTGCACGAACCCGCGGGACACCTCGCCGTGTCCTGATTTTGCCATCGTCGCAAAACAGGCTTTGGGCGGCTTCGGTTTGTGAACCCGCCCATTTCCGAACCAGCCGCGCACACCAGTTCCCCGGAAATTGTCCTTTCAGATATGGGACTTGAGAAGGGAAGTCCCCTTACACCTTGGCCGCAAGGGCGTCGGCCGTTTCCAGGGGCAACTCTTCGCAGTTCTTGATGGCGGCGGCGATGCCGAAGCGGCGCCCGCTGGGCTGGGGTTCTACTCGCACCACGGTGGCGAGATAGCGCACCCGGCGCTTGCCGTAGAGGCTCAACTCCGGAGGCAGTACCATCTCGACTCGAATAGAAGCGCCATGGGCCAGAGATTCGCTGCAATAAACGAATATGCCGCGTTCATTCAGATTGGTAACTTCTGTTTTCTCCGCATTCCCGGCAATGCCGTAGCTGACCGTTGCGGGGACGCAAATACGGTGCCGGCCGAGCACACGCTTTTCGTTTCCACTTTCTCCCAATTCGGGAAATTCCGCGCGGAAGGCAGCCTCGTTGCGCTCTTCCAGGCTGGCTTCCTCTCCGGTCACGTACTGCGACAACCCCAGCAGGCGGTGTCCTAAGTTCTTCAGCCCACCGGATTTTTTCTTCGCCATAGCCGCTCAATCCCCTTTTAGTGCGGGCTGGAAAGCAACCCGTTGATCGCATCCATCCCGTTGTCCTGCAACAGCCCAAAAACAGATGCCAGAACCACCAGCAGCACGCCCAACATTAGCGGTGACCGGGCTACCCGCGTCTCGCTCTCCCTCCACATGCTCAGAAGCGTGGCTTTCATGGCTTTAGGGACAGGAATACGGGCCCTTCTCAGGCTGCCCCTGTTCCCCTCTGGCGGCAACATAACCAAAGTAATGTTTACCTTAGACTGCCGGGGAACTACCTTGGCACTTGCAGAACTTTCCACCGCAGCCGAGACTGGCGGTGACTTGGGGGGATTTTGTCAATGGATAGCGCAGCAATTCTCATGATTCTGTTCGGTTCGCTGATTTCCGTGACCACCGCGCTTACCTTTATGGAAGTGCGGCGGATGCGCAAGACCGGCGCCGTAAAGTAACCGGCGGTTGCTACCTGCACCGGCGCGAATCCGCGGTTCAGTTTGCTGCAAGAACCTCGGCGGCCGCCCGGTAGCCGCTGGCGATGGCGCCGTGCACGGTGGCGTGGTGTCCGCGAGAATTCGTGGCCTCGCCGGCGAAAAAGAGAGTGTTCTCCATGGGCGCAGCCAGTTCCCGCTGCGCTTTCTCATTTCCTCCTGCCATAACGTAGCTGTAGCCGCCGCGGCAGAATGGATCCGCTTGCCAGTCGTGAAAATAGGCTGCTTCCAAGGAGCTGGCAATCCGTTTACTGTCTACTCCCAACATCTGCCCTAAAGCCTCCGCGGCATTCTGCTCCACGAAGGTCGTGGGCTGGCCGCAGTACTGCTGTGCGCGCGGTCCCGCGCACCACGCCGTCAATGCGCGCGTGCCCGCTGGCAGTTTGCTCCACCACGTGGGAAACCAGGGATTGTCGGAAAACAGGAACAGCATGCGCCTCAGTCCGCGCGGAGTGCGGGTGAGAGCTGCATCGTGCCAGAACGCTTCCCGAAAAACCAGGGTGACATGTACGGCCGTGCCCATGGCCAGCTGCGAGAGAGCTTCTCGCTTCTTTTCCAGAGGAGGAGAGAAGAGCACTGCTCCCTGTGTCCCAGCCGGCAACTGCAGTACTCCGAGCGGCAGAGTGATGATCGCCTTCTGAGCGCGCTGGCGCGGCAGGGGCTCACCGGCGGGTGAATGTCCTTCGATCTCGACTTCGCCTCCTCGCCAGCGCACTTCGCTCGCCACATGGTTTAGCCGCCATTGGCAGAGCCCAGGATCGATTGCCTGCCGCATGATGTCGATCAGACTTCCGTATCCCTGGGAAAAACGAAATTGGCGCTCGCCCTCTATTTCCTCTTCCGCTTTTTCACCTTCCACGATTGAGCGCAGGCTGATGAGCTCGGTGTTGGCGGCATGAAAACCGGCTACATAGGACGCGGCCCATTGCTTCTCCTCGGAAGGCAGATCGTTGCAGAACTCGTCTAGAAAGCGCCGAAAGGAAATGTCGGGGCCGCGATATTTTTCCATCCTTTCAAACACTCGACTGCGCTCGGCAGGGAACTCATCCGTGCACAATTTGCCGTTTTCGGTGTACCA
Source organism: Terriglobales bacterium (assembly GCA_035295475.1). Classification (GTDB taxonomy): domain Bacteria; phylum Acidobacteriota; class Terriglobia; order Terriglobales; family Acidobacteriaceae; genus JAICWP01. Next base: position 1,320 of record DATGIY010000269.1, on the reverse strand, counting down.
GAATTCGCCATCCAGTTCGTTGACCGGGAGATGCTTTTGCTCAATCCAATCGAATATTTCGGGAGGTTTGCCATGGATGAATTCCGCGCCCATTTCGATGGGAAATTCGCGGCTGGCTGGATGCGTGAAGACGCGGCCGCCAATGCGATCGCGAGCTTCCAGGATGGTGACGCGCTGGCCCGCGGCGGTGAGCTTTTGCGCCGCGGCCAGACCGGCTACACCTGCGCCGGCGATCAGCACATCGGAATCAGAAGTCACAACTGGTAGATGGCAGGTTACCGCTCTCAGTTGGCGCGGCAGGCCCGCCGGTTGCAGGCCCCGCCTGGAGATTCAGCGCCAGTCCACCACGCACAAGTTCCGATTACCGCGCGCTCCGCCGTGTTCAGCGCCCTGGAGCCGTCCCTGAGCCGCCGCCGGCGTACTTCTCCAGCCACTTCAGCTCTTCGCGGACTTTGATTTTGCCGTGCCAGGGATTGTTTCCCAGGCTGTGGCCTTCGCCGGGAAAGAGCAGCAGCGTCGAAGGCACGCCCAGCGAGTGCAGCGCGTGTTCCAACAGGTATTGCTCGAGAATGCTTACCCGAATATCCTGCGAGCCGCCCACTATGTGCGTGGGCGTGGTTACCTTGTTGATTTGCCACAGGGCGGCTTCCTGGTTGTATGTTGTCTCCGCCTCCCAGGGCCGGCCACCCAGGTAGAACGCGTCATCGAAGGTCAGGTCGTCATTGCCCCAGTTGGCGGCATGTTCCACGGCCCCGGCCCCGGTCATGGCTGCCTTGAAGCGCGTGGTCTGGGTGATCAGCCAGTTCGTCATGTATCCCCCATAGCTGTAGCCGGCTACCGCCAGGTGATCGGGATCAGCGATGCCATCCTTTACCAGGGCATCAATGCCTTCCAGGATGTCCTTGCCCGGGCGGGTAACAATGTGGGGGACAATCTGGCTCATGAATTTGTCCCCATAGCCGCTGGAGCCACGGTAATTGGGCTCGAACACCAGCCAGCCATTGCTGGCCGCCAGACCCGCCCATTGGTACCAGTCGGCTTCGAAGTGATCGCCGTCGGCATCGGCGGGTCCGCCATGGATCAGGGTCAGCATGCGCAGGTGCTTTTCCCCGAAGTGTCCCGGCGGATAGATGAGCATCCCTTCCACCGGCAAGCCGTCATCCGCGGTCCAGCGAAACGGTTTGCCTTGCGGCAAGGCGCGTTCCGTAAACACTTTGTTGAAGGCGGTGATCTGCCGGGCATCGGCGAGTTTGTCCACGCTCTCCGCCAGATACACTTCTGTCGGCCGTTGCAGGGAAGAGTAGACGACAACTACCCGGG
>DATGIY010000268.1:0-4408 GCA_035295475.1 Terriglobales bacterium | reverse complement strand
GCACGCATCCAGGAAGGCGTCCTCTCCCTCGCCGGCTACGCCGACATCTTCCTCCGCAACACTCTCTCGAGCGGCGTAATCCCGCAAATCTCCGCCATCATGGGACCCTGTGCCGGTGGCGCGGTCTACTCGCCTGCCATCACTGACTTCATTCTGATGGTGAACAAGACTTCCTACATGTTCATCACCGGCCCCGACGTGATCAAGCTGGTCACGCATGAAGAAGTGACCAAGGATCAGCTGGGCGGTGCGACCACCCACAACGAGACTTCCGGCGTGGCCCACTTTTTGGCGCATGACGACGCCGAGTGCTTATCCATGGTGCGCGAACTGCTCAGCTTTGTTCCCTCCAATAATCTGGACGATCCCCCGCGGCGCCCCTGCAGCGATCCCATTGATCGTGCCGACGAAGGCCTGGACACGCTGGTGCCGGCCGAATCCACCCAGCCCTATGACATCAAGGACGCGATCACCGCGGTGGTGGACGACGGTTACTTCTTCGAAGTGCATGAGCACTATGCCCGCAACATCGTGGTGGGGTTCGCCCGGCTGAACGGCCGTTCCGTGGGCGTTGTGGCCAACCAGCCGGCGTTCCTGGCCGGCACCCTGGATATCAACGGCTCCGTGAAGGGCGCGCGTTTCGTCCGCTTCTGCGATTGCTTCAATATCCCGCTGATTACCTTCGAAGACGTGCCTGGCTTCCTGCCCGGCACCAACCAGGAATACGGCGGCATTATCAAGCACGGCGCCAAGCTGCTGTTTGCCTTCGCCGAGGCCACCGTGCCCAAGATAACCGTGATTACGCGCAAGGCTTACGGCGGCGCTTACTGCGTCATGGCTTCCAAGCACATTCGCACCGACGTGAACTACGCCTGGCCCACCGCCGAAATTGCGGTCATGGGCCCGGAGGGCGCGGTAGACATCGTTTACAAGCGCGAATTGGAGAAAGCCGCCAACCGCGAGCAGATGCGGCAGGAAAAGATCGAGGAATTTCGCGACCGCTTCGCCAATCCCTATGTGGCCGCCGAACGCGGCTTCGTGGACGCCGTCATCCGACCGCGGGACACGCGCAAGAAACTGATCCAGGCCCTGGAAATGCTCGACACCAAGCGCGACAAGAATCCACCCAAGAAGCACGGCAACATACCTTTGTGAACTAGGGCATTTGGTAATCTGCACTTGGCCTTTAGCAAGAGGACAGCTTTGCTGAGCGTGCAAAAGCAATTGACAGAACTGCAGAGCCTTCCCACAGAGCTCCACGGCTAAATGCCAAGTGCTAATTGCTAAGTGCTTGGGTCCTTCGCGGCGGAGAAGTTCTTACCAGGTGGAAGCTGCCGCGGCCTCGTGGGTGTGCATGCCTACTGCTTTCTTCATTTCTCCTACCAGCCACTCCGCTTCCTGCTTGTCGCGCAGATTCTGGCCGGCAACGAGCTTCTGGCCGTCGCAGCAAACCAGCTCAATGTTGTAGTAGGGAGTGCCGCTGGCATTGCCCGTCTGCATGCCAATGGGGATGCGAATCTCTGTGATTTCCGAGCACGGAACCACGTGCCGCGGACCCATGCTGAATAGACCGCCGTGCACGCTCACCAGGCCGCCCTCAATGGTCACCACCGACGAGCCCATCCACAAGCTGAGCACAATCATCAGCAAGATCACATCGAAAAAACCAAAGAAAAACGTGAACAGCAACGGCGCGTGCGTCCACAAGAACCAGACCACCCCGCTCCAAACCAGGAAAAATGCGGTGGTCGTGAACGCGGCGCCAGGGTTGCGCAGCGCCGGAAATTTGAACATCACGCCGCCCGCGGGGCTGGGCTGCACGATAGTCTTCGAGCCTGCCGGGCGCTCCGTCGGCCCGTCCGGCACCTCGGCAAAGGCGCTGCTGCGCTCCACGGATGCCGCTCCCGCCGGGCTCTCCTTGGTACGGAATACGGGCACTTCAAACGTATCCCGATAATTCACACCCGGCACGTCGGCATCCGCTTCCAGGATCCACAGAATGGCGTCTTTGGGATTGCTGTTGTCTGAGACCAGCGCATCTTCCGGTATTTGGAAGTCCACCGGAATGAGAGTCCCATCGGGGCCAGGGATCAGGCGCTCTGCGGGGACACTCTGCTGCTCCCGCCAGCGAATCTTGTCCCACACCGTCCGAGTGTTGCCGGTACCGGTCTCGACGTGATTGACGCAGCTGAGCTTCAGTTGCACACCGCGGGCGGCGCCGTGGGGAAAGCGGGCATTGATATTGCCGCGCAACCGGCCCCCAATCACCCCCGGGGGCGGGGACATCAGGAAGAAAGTTTTCCCAAATTCGATGCGCCGGAGTGTGGCTCGCACCGCCCAGATCAGCATGCCCACGCCGACCGCGGGAAAAACCAAAGCCAGCAGAATTGCGGGATTCTTGCGCAGCGCCTCAGCCGTTAAACTGCTGACGGTGAAATACACAATGGGAGTAGACACTCCATTCCACACGAGAGCAGCCATCCAGGTGGCAAGCAGCGAAGTCTTCAAACGGCTGTCGCAGCGCGACTGCGCCCAATCTTCCCGCCACATCCAGGGAGCATCAGGAAAGTTCCCCCGCAGTTCGGCCGTAACTCGCCGCAGGCGCTGCCCCTGGGTACCGCTGATCACAATAAAGGCACCCAGCCCAATGAAAACTGAAGCGGCACCGCACATCACCACGGCCATCGGCCAGGGCAGCGTGCCGTTGTTCAGGTTGTGCACCACCATGAAGACGGCGAACAACCCGATTAGGACAAATGGCAGCGCAACCAGCACGGCGCCCAGAGGAAACGATTTTGGCGGATTGGGGACGGAGCCCGGCATGCTGCGCGAGTATGCCTACATTCGGCATTTCCGCCAATAGCACGGGCGGGCTGAGACTGAAGTCATGTAATTGAGTAATTGTGTCCTGTCTGCGGTAGGGTTTCGGAGGGACAAAAAAGAATCCCGAGGTGATGTTGAACTTATTCTCCTCAGCCAGTAGCTCGCGTTAGACCCTTGCCAACCTGCACTCGCAACCTCCCTCGCGGGAAACAGCGGGCGATTGTTCGCTTGGGCTCCGGGCTCACTGCCAACCGGGAAAACCAGTCAACGCCTCGGGAATCCATTTTGCTTTCAGCAAATTCTCGTTCGCCTCAACCAGCGCTTCGCATTAGACCCTTGCTGACCCTCCGCGCCAATCTTGCGACCGGCCCGGTGATCCAGCTTGAGCCCCGGACTCTGCGCCAACCGGGTAAACTCAAGAACTGCCGAAGAACGAGTCTGTTTTACTCCTCCTGTTTTTTAAGTCAATGGCCAACAAAAAGTTTTTGGGACGCGTATTTTCAGCGGAATGCATAGCGTGCACAGGCGCATGACAGGAAATGAGGTGAGGAGCACAGCCTTTCTGCGCCGGTCGCGCTGAACCGCTCGCGTAGCGGCATGGAGCCGCCATGGAGGGTGCGTTTCTGCCATCTTTAATTTCAGGAGATGTGGAAATCGCGGCCTGGTGGGAACAGCCGCCCGGCTGGCACGGTGCCCAGTCGTCTTAAGGCACGTTTCGCCTGCAACCCAGTGTAGGATGAGGCTATGGCGGCTCCTCTGCTCGAGGTGCATCACCTCAATGTCGAGTTCCTGGTGCAGGCGAGGGTGGCTTCGCGTCACCAATCGCGATTTGCCACGGCAGCCATGGCCACGCAGTCATTTGCCGCCGTGCGCGACGCCAATTTCCGCATTGGCCAGGGCGAGGCTCTGGGCCTGGTAGGAGAATCGGGCTCGGGTAAATCGGTAACCTCATTGGCGGTCATGCGGCTGCTCCCGCCTCAGGCGCGGGCCACGGGTGAAGTCCTCTTGCATGACCCCTCCAAAACTGGCCCCTCCCCCGCCAATCTCCTCGCCATGGCCGATCAAACCATGCGCCGGATTCGCGGTCAGCGCATGGCCATGATCTTTCAGGAACCCATGACCGCGCTCAACCCGGTCATGCGCGTGGGCGATCAGATTGCCGAGGCCGTGCTCGCCCATGCCAATGGCTCGCATGTGGCGAAACGCGAGGCCTGGGCGCGCGCCCTGGAGGCCATGCAGGCAGTTGCTATTCCCAATCATGAGCGCCGCGCCCGTGACTATCCCCACCAGCTTTCCGGGGGAATGCGTCAAAGAGTGATGATCGCCATGGCGGTGGTCAACCGCCCCGGGCTGCTCATTGCCGATGAGCCCACGACAGCGCTTGATGTCACCATTCAAGCCCAGATCCTGGAACTGCTGGCGGACTTGCGCGCACGCTTCGGTTTGGCCATGTTGTTCATATCTCACGACCTGGCCGTTGTCTCCCGCGTGGTGGACCGGGTAGCGGTCATGTATGCCGGCAGCGTGGTGGAAATGGGTACGGTAATGGACATTTTTCGCGCCCCCGCTCATCCCTATACCCGGG
>DATGIY010000267.1:0-7242 GCA_035295475.1 Terriglobales bacterium | reverse complement strand
TGGACCAGTCCTTGGGGACCTCCACATCCTTCTGCTCGAAGATGATGTTGCCCTGGGCGTCGGTGATCTGGGCGGTGCGCTTTTCCCATTCCAGCTCGCCGTAAGGCGAGACGCCCGGCTTGGTGAAGTAGCGGGAGAAGGTCAGGCCGGGCGCCTTCTTCTTGCTGCTGTTCTTGTCGCTGGTTGTGGGGGTGGTCACCGCGGTTTTTTCCTGCACTTCAGACATGATCGCTCTCCTCACGACTGCCGTCCGCGGGCGCGGAGTTGGTACGTGCGTTGTAGCCTGCCGGGCTCACGCCCGGCTTGTGTGCGAAGGACAGCCGCAATTACACTGCGGTCGACCCTCAGCCGTTGCCCGGGTTAAAAACCTGCGGGCAATGCCGGCGGTTCCAAGTCCCGATTGGTCTGGCGCGCCTCCGGCGCGGGGGCCACCGCTTCCGCCGAAGCCGCCAGCCAAGTCTGCAGCGCGGCGTACGCCGCCTGGCGGGCGCTTTCCTCTTCGACTACGGCATAGCGCAGCAGACAGTGGCCGCCTGCGATGCGCTCCTGCAACGGGCTGGCAGGGGTAAACAAACGGCTCAGAGCCCGGGCCAGATTGTCGGTCTCGGCAAACTGCACCAGGGCCAAGAGACGCTTGCCTCCGGTAGTGGCGGATTCTCCCGGGGCCAGCACTTCTTCCGCGACCGCGTAGATGCCCGCTTGTTCGGGTACGAGCAGCAGGCCGAAACTGCTTTCACAGCGAAACCACTTTGACCAGTTCAGGGACAGGCGCTCGGCGCCTATCTGAGCCGAAGGTTCCGCTGCTTGTCGGGTCGTGGGTTCAGTTGCCATTCCCTGTGCCTCCCGGAAGAAAGTGAGCCCAAAAACAATGGCCCTGGGGGTGAATTGAGCTTGCTAAACATCCAGCCGGTAGGCTGGAAGCTGGTCACCGCGAGCGGCTCGGGCCTCCCCTCCCTCGGAAAGGCCCAGGCCATCAACTTGCCCCAAAACATCGCCTAGGACCGTCACAGTACGCCCACCTATAGGGCCTGTCAAGACGAAACCGCTACATATGGTATTTTACCGCTAAATCATTGATCTGGCGAGGGCTGCTGCGAAACCGCCGGCTGGAAGCGTTTGGAGGCAGTGGAAAAGAGGGTCAGCTATCAGCGCTCGGCTCTCAGCACCCTGCCCGGCGAGTGGCTGAAGCCTGACAGCTGACGGATGTTTACCCAGTGAGGCTGAAGAGGACCGGCTGGCTGGGATCATCTTCCGCCGCGATGTGGTGCCGGCGCAGGCCGCGAATCAGGGAAAACATACGCGCTTCGACGGGCGCATTCATTTCCACGTAAATGTCTTCGAAAATACCTCGTGGGGCGATACGATGGGTGCCGTCGGAACACTCCACCAGGTAATCGCCCTGCTGGCCGCTCTGTTCTTTGCCGGAGCCATCCACGATGGTAAACGGCGCGGTGAGTTGGCGGGCGCGTACCAGGTAGCGTGTGCGGTAGACCTTCCACTCGTCCGAATCTTTCACGGCGATTCTCCTGATTCCCTTTTTACATGCCCTGTGGTCTGGCCCGACGGTTTTGACTGGTGTACAGCGGCGAAAAAAAATTTACGCGTCCAGCTTTGTACCGTCAATCCCGAAGAGTTGTGCAAAGCAAATTCTTTGGCGCGGATGAACGCGGATTCGACAGGGATCGAGAGCGCTTTGCGAACCGCTTCCGCATGAGCCAAGAATGTGGCGTTGCGGCACTGCGGCAGAACGGCAGCGGCAGGAATTTTCTCCGGCAGATTTTTTTGCACAGTGGGAGCACAGGATTTCAAGAAAACCAGAGCCCGCGGTTAGGAGTCCGGTGTCAGTGCGTCGGATTTAGGACCTGCCGAGCACTGACTCCCGAACGCCGACTCCTCGGTGTTACACTCGGCGGCCCGAGGAATAAGGCGAGGAGGAGAGCATCATGCGCAAACGGAGCGCCTGGTTAGCGGTTGCGACAATTCTGGCGATCATGGATGGCGGGCTGTGGGCACAGACGAAGAGAAATGATCAAGCTGGGTCCGTGCGGTTAGCCGAGCTGCGCTCGGCCGGACAGCCGAGGGCGGCTGTCCCTACACAAGGGTCGGAGGGGCAAAGCGCAACCCAGAAGCCCGCGACTATTTATTTGCGGTGCGGCACGGTCATCGACGGGAAGACGGAGCAACCGCAGCATAACATCGATGTAGTGGTCGACGGGGATAGCATCAAGGAGCTACAAGCTGCGGCCGGGCGGAGATCGCCGCAGGGAGCCATGTTCATCGATCTCTCCCGCGAGACCTGTCTGCCCGGCTTGATTGACACACACACGCACACGCTGCTGACCGGCGACGTCACCGAGGAGGACTACAACAAGCAAATCTTGCAGGAATCGGACTCCTACCGCGCCATCGTGGCCACGCAGGCGGCGCGACTGGCGCTGGGCTACGGCTTCACGACTATTCGCGACCTGGAAACCGAAGGCGCGGGCTATGCCGACGTGGATCTGAAGCACGCCATTGAGCGCGGCATCACCGATGGCCCGCGCATGCGGGTGGCAACGCGGGCGCTGGATGTGACCGGCGCCTATCCGGTGCTGGGATTTCGCTGGGATTGGCCGGACTGGCCACATGGCGTGCAAGTCTGCGATGGGCCGGTAGGGTGCCGCACCGCGGTGCGGGAACAGATTTCCAAGGGCGCGGACTGGATCAAAACCTACCTGGACGGCGGCTATCGAGTGACCGGCAATGGCGTGGTCGAGGACCGGCCGACCTTTACCATGGACGAATTGAACGCGATTGTGGATGAAGCTCACCGCGAGAACCGTCCGGTAGCCTCGCATGCCATCGGAATTAACGGCGTACACAACGGGGTGACAGCGGGAGTGAATTCTATCGAGCACGGCATGTACATCGCGCCCGACGACTTGAAAATGATGGTACAGAAGGGCATCTATTACGTGCCCACGCTGTTTGTGGGCGAATACGTGGCCCAGGGGCGGGCGGCGGCGGGAGCGAAGGTCTGGGAGCAGATGGTCGCCATCCATGGCGACACTTTTAAGCGGGCGCTGGAGGCTGGCGTGAAGATCGCCTTCGGCACCGATGCGGGCGGATTTCCCTGGACAGAAAATCCGGCGCAGGAATTTCCTCTGATGGTGAAATACGGGATGACCCCGGCGCAGGCCATCCGTGCGGCCACAGTGACGGCGTCGGAGCTATTGGGCATGCAGAATCAAGTTGGGACCATCGAAGCCGGCAAATACGCCGACATCGTGGCCGTACCCGGAGACCCGTTGCGTGACGTGACCGAACTGGAAAAAGTGAACTTCGTGATGAAGGGCGGGGTGGTGTACAAACGTCCTTAACCACAGAGCGCGGAGCGAATTGAGCAATTGTGTAATCGGGTAATTGGGTAATTGGGTAATTGATGATTGAAGAATGACGATTGACGATTGTCATCCTGAGTGAGGACGCGCCATGTTGTGGGGAGAATGTTGTGGGGAGAACGAACACAAGGTCCTTCGACTCCGCGCGCCGATTCGCAAGCGAATCGCCCGGCTGCGCTCAGGATGACAGTAGCGAGGATTTATCTGCTATTGAAACTTCGCGGCGAGCTCAGGGTTTTTCTTTGCGAACTGCGTTGTCATTAGGCAGCAATTTCACAGACTACCTTGATCTGCCCGGGGGCGGACATTTCGGCGAACAGGTCCTTGTAATTCGCCAGGCCGTGGACGCGGGTGGTGATCAGGCGCGAGAGCCAGCCGGGGAACTCGACCGCGGCCAGGGCCATATCTTCCACGCCCATCTCGAAGAATGTGCGGTTGGCGTTGACCGTGCCTACCATCACTTTGTTGCCCAGCACAAATCCCAAATTGATCTGATCCGAGGGGACGGTGATGGTGCGGTTGCCGCCGGTGACGCTGGCCAGCACCAGCACGCCATTCTTTGCCAGCACTTGCATGCATTCGAAGGCAATGGGTGAATACCCGGTGCACTCCAGAATGATGTCGAAGGGACCGCGCTGGCGGGCAGCATCGGCAATAGAAAGCTTGTCAGTGGACTCGTAAAAAGCGCCAATCTGCCCGATCAGGTCGGAATTGAGGTAGGGCTTGTGATCCTTGCCCAGCACGGTAACGTCAATACCGCGCATGACGAGGGCGAAGGTGGCCAGCAGGCCGATGGAGCCGGCGCCCATCACCAGGGCGCGGCGCGGCTGCCATACCTTGAGGCGGCGCTGAATTTCAAATGCCTGGGCAATTCCCTTCTCGATGATCGAAGTGGGTTCGAGCAGCACGGCCACATCTTTTAAGCCGGGGGGAATGCGCACGATGTACTCGGGCTGATCCACGTAATACTCGGTCAGAAAGCCGTGCAGCAGGTTGATGCCGCGCTCGTAGTAAGTGTCATCGGTGGTGAAGTCGTACTCACCGATGCGGTCGTAAACGCTGGATCCGGGGCGGCGCACGGTGGCGACCACATAGTCGCCAGGCTCAAGCTCGTGAATGTTAGGACCAACTTTTTGCACCTGGCCGAAGCTTTCGTGGCCTTCGACCAGGTAGTCGAAGCCGGACGGGGGGGCGCCATAAAGGCCCTCCTGCAGCTCGTGATCGGTGCCATCCACGCCCACGCGGATGATCTTGACCAGCACGCCGCGGCCGTTGGGCACGGATTCGAGGGTGGGCTGAGGGACGTCGCGCAGTTGAGAACTGTGGGGAGTGCGGGGAATGATGGTGATCGCTTGCATGTACGGGTCTCGGCCCTCGGTCATCGGCCTTCGGCTGTCGGCTTTTGACGCAAATGACAGCTAAGAGTTACAGGCCAAAGGCCGAGAGCCGAAGGCTATTGCATCAGCATGCACTGCACGCGAGATCCTTCAGAGCTGAAGCTCCTCAGGATGACGCCGCCTGAATTCAGCGGTGGGCCAGAGCGGGCTCGTGCACACCGGATTCGCTGTGTTCGAAGCGCTGGTTGATTTCCGCCCAGTTGACCACGTTCCACCACGCGGTCAGGTACTCGCCGCGGCGGTTGTTGTACTTGAGATAATAGGCGTGCTCCCAGACGTCGTTGCCCATGATGGGGAAATGACCGTCGGAGAGGGGATTGTTCTGATTGGGCGTGGTGACAATCTGCAGCTTGCCGCCCTGGGCGCGCACCAGCCACACCCAGCCGCTGCCAAACAGCTTGGTGCCAGCCTCATTGAACTGCTTCTGGAAATCGGCAAAGCTGCCAAAGGTTTTCTTGATGGCATCGGCGATTTTGCCGCTAGGCTCGCCGCCGCCCTTGGGCTTCATGATGCGCCAGAACATGCTGTGATTGACGTGGCCGCCGCCATTGTTGCGTATGGCCGTGCGGATATCCTCGGGAATGCTGCTGATGTTCTTCAAAAGTTCGTCCGCTGGTTTCTTCTGCAGGTCGGGGTGTTTTTCCAGGGCTGCGTTCAGGTTCTTGACGTAAGCGGCATGATGCCCGTCATGGTGCAGATGCATGGTCTGCGAATCGATATACGGCTCCAGGGCTGAGTAGTCATACGGCAAAGGTGGCAGTTCGTGAGCCATGTTGTCCTCCACTGAGTTCTGATGATCTAAGGCAATCTCCGATTCTAACAAAGTATCGCGCTACGAGGTGGGGGGGCGAGTACCCAGTACCCAGTACTCAGAACGCCTGGCGCCACAAGAGCTCGAAATTCCCGCCCCGCGACCTCGCCATTGAAAATGCTACTTCTTTCTTCCTAGAAACCGGATTCTGGCCACGAAGGTGCGGCGATCGAGGTTGCTGAAGGTAAGGAAATTGGGAGAGTTGATGTTGTTATTGACCGCGGTCGGGTTGGGGCTGCTGGTCACGTTGTCGAAGCCGCCGCGCAGGGCGAAATTGTAGTTGCGGAAGGTGAAGCGCTTCTCGATATAAGGGCTGAAAGAAAAGAAGCGAGGAAAGCGCATATTGTTCAGGGGCTGCAGCAATTGCTGCTCCTGGTTGACCAGGGAAAAGGGATAGCCGCTGCGCCAGTCGAGCGAGTAGGCGAAGTCCAGCTTATGAATAAGGGGCAAGCTGGGCAAAGGCGCCATGCCCCAAGCCAGGAAACGATTGGGGGTATCCCAGCCGTACGGCCCGGGGCCTTCCAGGCCATAATTGAGGACGTCGAGAGTATAGGTAAGAACAGCGTTGGTGACGCTGCGGGAATGGGTGTAGGAAACCATGAGCGGGTAGCTCTTGCGAAAGGTGTGACGCACGATCAAGCTGAGCGAGCGGGAGTGATCCTGGCGCGCATTGGTGAGGAGGAAGGAGCCGCCGGTCAAGCCGGCAGCCGGCGGCTGCGGGAGATAAACGAAACCATCCGTCCCCCGGCGCTGCAGGTATTCGGCCGTTACATAGACGTTACCGGGAAGACGACGCTCCAGGCTCAGGCTCCAGTTCACGAAGCGGGGCTCACGCAATGTGTTCTGGTTCAGGAAAAACCTGGTCAGGACCGGCGGACGCAGCAATCCCCCCGTAAGCGCGTAATAGTAGTCGAGACGGCTGCCGTCCAGTGGGAGGCTGACAAAGCTGAGGGTGGTAGCGTCGTAAAAGACACCCCAGCCGGCGGACAGCTTGGTATTCCTATCACTGGTCAACATGTAAGTGCCGGCGATACGAGGCGAGGCCAGGATGCGGCGAACAATCTCATCGGCGTCGAAGCGCAGCCCGGCTTCAATCACCAGGCGGTCGCTGGGCGACCAGCGGTCCTGCGCATAGGCGCTGCCCTGCAGGTTGTTCTTGCGCAGAGCGACGATCTCGCCAGGAAAAAGCGTTTCGCGCAGCAGAGCCCCGGTTTCGGCAAAAACCCGCGTGGGACGGCGGTCGTCAAATTCATGATAGACGACGCGATCGGCGTCCATGCCTACCTTCAGCTCGTGCCGACCATGCCAGGTCCGCGGTTGCAGGTAGACGTTGGTGATCCACTGCAAGCGCCGGGAGCGGCCCAGGGTGGTGCGATAGTAGTTGCCGCTGACCAGGCCGGGAGAAACGATGTAGGGCTGATTGCCCAGCGGCAGCACATCCAGTTCCTGTTCGAACAGCGCCAACCCGGTTTCCAGCAGGGTGCCCCCGTGAAAATAGTGCTGGTCCTTGATGGTGGCCAGATATCCGGTTTCGTCCTGGTTGGTGGTGGCATTGAGCGGGTTAAAGAGCGACAGGCCGGCGTGACTGTATTTGAAGCGATTAAATAGAAAACTGCCGGTCAAAATGTTGGCGCGCGTCAGGTTGGTCTGCAGC
>DATGIY010000266.1:0-2114 GCA_035295475.1 Terriglobales bacterium | reverse complement strand
CGGACCATCCAATTGACTGGGGCATTGCGCGTTTCCTGTGAGCTGCTCCCCTAAATCCGCAGGAAATTGAATATGATTTCGCATTGCGGAAGGGGGAGGGTATGTCGAAAAGCGGGCACACGGAAGCACAGATCATCGGGGCGCTGAAGCAACTGGAAGCGGGACGGAAAGCAGAGGACGTGGCGCGGGAAGTCGGTGTGTCCAAGCACACCATTTACGCCTGGAAGGCCAAGTACGGAGGAATGGATGTGAGCCAGGCGCAGGAAGCCAAGCAGCTGCGCGACGAGAACGGCCGGCTGCGTAAGCTGGTGGCAGATCTGAGCCTGGACAAGGAAGCGCTGCAGTCGGTGATCCGAAAAAACGGATGGAGCTCGTAGCCTTGAAGGCGGCGGTCGAGCAGATCCAGCAAGAGTATGCCTTCAGCCAGCAGCGGGCGTGCGGACTGCTGGCAGTGGCCGTATCGAGTTATCGCTATCAGAGCCGCCGGTCGGATGAGCCGCTACGGGCGCGGCTGGTGGAACTGGCCCGGTGCAAGCCACGCTTCGGGTATCGGCGGCTGCATGTGTTGCTGCGTCGCGAGGGAGAGGCGGTGAACCACAAGCGCGTGCATCGAGTGTACCGGGAGGCGGGGTTGGGCCTGCGGCGTAAGAAGAGGAAACACTGCGTGCGCGTGGGAGCGCCGCTGCAAGCCAGGACGGCGGCCAATCAGGAATGGGCACTGGATTTCGTGCATGACGCGGTGGGTTGCGGGCGAGCGATCCGCGTGCTGAGCATCGTGGACGCCTATACCAGAGAGTGTTTGGCGTTGGAGGTGGACACCAGTTTCGCCAGTCGGAGAGTGACGCGGGTGCTGGAAACCATCATTGCCGAGCGGGGCGCGCCGCAGGTGATTCGCTGTGACAACGGGCCGGAACTGACCAGCCGTCACTTCCTGGCTTGGTGCATCGAACACAAGATCGAGCTGGTACACATTCAGCCGGGACGGCCGATGCAGAACGGACGGGTGGAAAGTTTTCACGGCAAGCTGCGGGATGAATGTTTGCGGGTGAGTTGGTTCGGGAACTTGTTCGAGGCACGGCGGAAGATTGTGGCTTGGCAGAAGGAGTACAACCAGGAGCGGCCGCACAGCAGTCTGGGGTACCGGACGCCGGAGGAATTTGCGCGCGAAGCGGGCGGGGAACAAGGCTGTGGAAAAGCCGCTCCGTGGAAAACCAAAGACAGGTTTTCCACTCCGCTTGGAAATCCCGCAGAAGGCGCGGGATTCCCACTTTCCCACAGCCACGACGGCGACGGCTCGCCCTCTACCGCGAGCTTGCACCAAGGCCCGGAGTTCGTATCATGACTCCTGCGGAAACAGGGGGCAGGTCACCCCTCTGCGGATAGCGGAAACCGCCACGTGACCACGGTTGAAGGTGTTCCATAGGACTCCCGCTTCTACTTCGTCTCGTAGATGAGGATTTCGCCGCTCTGGCCAGTCGGCTGCTTACGTGCCGCCACAAATAATTTTCCCCACTCGGGCACGAAGAGTCCGGTTTGCGCGCCGTAGCCAGTGGTGTAGGTCGCAATCTTCTCGTAATGATCACCATCCTCCTCCTGGATCACGTCAACGATACCCGGACCTTGAACACTGGGATCCTCGTCCTTGCCGATCAGGAGCCTCGAAAGAATATAGACACGGTTCTTGCTCGGATCGTAAAAGATGTCGTCTGATGTGGAGGTAGGCGTGGCTGCGATGGAAGCCACTTGCTTTCCGCTCTCGGTATCTATGACGGACACTCGACTGGCACCGCGGCAGAACACGAAGATCCTATGGTGACCTTCGTCGAGAGCCATCGGATAATTTTCGCACTGTGGGTTGCTCCAGTGGGTTAGCACCTTGTTGGTGTCAAGATCGGCGACCGTCACATAATGGTTGTCCGGAGAATTGATGAAGATCCGGTTTCCCTTCTCTTCAAGTTGTAGCGACTCTGGGTGCCCCCCAGTCGCGATCTGGGCCACGTTGTTGCCGTCCAGGTCTAGAACTGCCACCGCCCCGTCCTTCTCCCCTTGTCTGCCGCGTACCTTGCCGTAGAGGAATTTCTCTCCTCCATAGTCGACGAGAACGTGCTGGCGAC
>DATGIY010000265.1:0-4289 GCA_035295475.1 Terriglobales bacterium | reverse complement strand
GATAACTTTGTACTACCCCAGAATGAGTTTGTGCCTACCCAAGGCCAGCAAACCGTTCCCCTTACCGTCTTTGTAGTTGGTCGCAACTTCGTCACAGGTCTGACAAAGGTGCACTTGCAGATTGCTGGCGTTCGGAACGATATTGTGAAAACTACAACTTTCTACAATTCTCAGCTGCTCTCATTCAAGCTGACCCAGGCGGATATCGACTTGGCAATGAATGCAGTAGCGCCGACGGTTTCATCCGGGGCCACCGCCATCATCATGGTGCACGTACACAACACATTTACCAACCTCATGGATATCGAGTCCAACAAACTCGCCTTCACACTAATGTCTGGAGACATCTATTGAACATCGTGGCCTTGCGGCAGGGCGCGAATCTGCTTGTGTTGAGGAGGCTCTAACCGCAAGGCCGGGCCCTATCCCGCTCGCTCGATCTGCCCGACATAATTAGCGGCCTGCAGCCCATCTTTGATACTCTCTATCGTCCTCAGCGGGAATTGTGCAATACCTCGTAACCAGTGGACTCGAGCTCACATCTGAGTAAGACATGGCGCGCGTGGTGATTACCGGTATGGGCGTGGTGAGTCCCAATGGCATTGGCCGAGAGGCCTTCTGCCGGGCCACGCTGGCCGGCACCAGCGGCGTGCGTCGGATCACCAGCTTCGACGCCGGCAACCAGGCGGTGCAGATCGCGGGCGAAGTGCGCGATTTCAACGAATTGGAGTGGGTGGAGCCGCACGAACGCAAGCACGTCTCGCGCGTGGTGCCGCTGGCGCTGGCTGCCTCCACCGAAGCGTTGCACGACGCCCGCCTGGACCACGAGCGCTTGTCCATCGAAGAAAAACGGGATTTCGGCGTAGTGCTGGGAACCGGTGGGGGAGCCCAGGAATTCTCTGAGGAACAATATCGGCTCTGGCACAGCGGGCAGATCCGCCAGGTCAGCATATTTTGCATTCCCAGCGGCACCATGGGCACGCAATCCAGCGAAGTCAGCATGCGCTTTGGGTTTCGGGGCATGAGCCACGTGGTCACGAGCGGCTGCACCTCGTCCACCGATGCGCTGGGTTATGCCTTGCGCCACATCCAGGCGGGCGTGCACTCGGCCATCCTGGTGGGCGGGGTGGACGCGCCTATCAAACCGGGAATCATGAAGGGCTACATGCTGCTGCGGGCGCTCACGGCAAAATGGAATGATGCGCCAGAGCGCGCCTCCCGGCCATTCTCCGCCGATCGCGACGGTTTTGTGCTCGCCGAAGGCTCATGGATGTTCGTGCTGGAAGAGTACGAACACGCCCGCGCGCGCGGGGCCAGGATGTACGCCGAAGTGGCGGGTTGGGGTTCCACCTGCGAGGCCTTCGACCGGGTGCGCATGCAGGAAAATGCGGAAGAGCCGGCCCGCGCCATCGAACTGGCAATGGAAGAGGCGGGTATCTCCGCCGAGGACGTGCAGTATGTGAACCTGCACGGCACCTCCACCCAGCTCAATGACCGGGTGGAAACACGCGCCCTTAAACTGGCGCTCGGCAAGCACGCGCAGAGGACGCCCATGTCGGCGCTGAAGTCGCAGATTGGCCATCCGCAAGGAGCTTGTGGAGCCGCCGGTGTAGCCGCCACCCTGGTGGCCATGGAGCACGGACTCATTCCTCCCACTATCAACCTGGAGCAGCCCGATCCGGCCTGCGACCTGGATTATGTTCCCGACCCGCACCGGAAAGTGGCCATCGAACACGCCATCTGCAACTGCGTGGCTTTCGGATCGAAGAACTCGGCGCTGGTGCTAAGAAACCTAGCTGACTAGTTGCCTGGTCTTCTGGCCGGCTGTTCCGAGGAATGTTGTGTGCGCTGTTTCCCTTTGGCGCACGCGAGATGCTTCGGTGCTAAAGCGCCTCAGCATGACGCCAAGCGGGGGCCAGTCAGCTAGGTAGCTAGTCAGCTAGGTTGATTGTTTCCATCCTCAGCCCTTCCAAAATCGTCTATTTAGGGTACCCTTAGGGTAGCCGATGGCCAGCAATATCCACGAAGAAGAGATCCTGGGGAAAGCCTATGACAGCCGCCTGATGCGGCGGTTGCTCACCTACCTGCGCCCTTATAAGTGGCAGGTAGCTATTGCCTTGGGCGCTATCGTCTTCAAGGCGGCGGCCGACGTCCTTGGCCCTTATTTCAGCAAGGTGGTGGTTGACCGTTATCTGGCCCCTACGAAGGACGCGGCGCACAGTTGGCTGGGATCGAGGCTCAGTAACAATGCTCTGACCGGCATCGGCCAGATCGCCGGGCTTTATGTAGCCACCCTGGTCGTCAGCTTCCTGCTGGAATACCTGCAAACCTATTACATGCAGTGGACGGGCCAGATGGTGATGTTCGATCTGCGCAGCCAGATCTTCCGCCACCTGCAGCGCATGCACGTCGGCTTCTTTGATAAGAACCCCGTCGGGCGCCTGGTCACGCGCGTCACGACCGACGTGGACGCGCTGAACGAAATGTTCACGGCCGGGGTGGTGGCCATCTTTGAGGACGTGTTCGTGCTGGCCGGAATCGTGGCCATCATGATGAGCATGAACTGGAAGCTCGCCCTGATCACCTTTGCCGTGCTGCCCTTCATCTTCTTTGCGACCATGATTTTCCGCCGCAAGGTGCGCGACTCCTACCGGCGAATTCGCGTGGCCATCGCCCGCATCAACGCCTACCTGCAGGAGCACGTCAGCGGCATGGTGGTGCTGCAGCTGTTCAACCGCGAGAAGCGAGCCTACGACAAGTTCGAACAAATCAATGCTTCGCACATGGACGCGTTCATGGACGCGATCATGGCGTACGCGGTCTATTACCCGGTGATCGAAATCCTCTCCGCCACCGCCATTGCCAGCGTGATCTGGTTTGGCGGCCGGGACGTGATCCGGGGCATTACCGCCGGCAGCCTGACGATTTCCTTCTCAAGAAGCCACCTTGTTGCCATCCACACGGTGACTGCGCTGACTACGCTGGGAACACTGGTGGCCTTCATTCAGTATGCCCAGCGCTTCTTCCGGCCCATCCAGGATTTGAGCGAAAAATACAACATCTTGCAGTCGGCGATGGCTTCCAGCGAGCGCATCTTCAAGCTGGTGGACACGCCTCCGCAAGTGATGTCGCCGGAGGTGACCGAAGCGCCCGCGGGCCCGGGGCGCATCGAGTTCGAGCATGTCTGGTTTGCGTATCGCAACGTCCCGCCGGGCAGCCCCGACGGTAAAAACGGAAGCGCACCCGCGGCGGAAAAGGACAACCACACAACGAGGGAAGCGGAAGAGCCGGACTGGGTGCTGCGCGACGTGAGTTTCGCCATCGAACCGGGAGAGACGGTCGCCATTGTCGGCCACACCGGCGCGGGGAAGACGACCATGATCTCCCTGCTCATGCGCTTCTACGACGTGCAGCGCGGGGCGGTGCGCATTGACGGCGTGGACGTCCGCCACATGGACCTGGAACAGTTGCGCCGCCGTTACGGGGTGGTTCTGCAGGATCCGTTCTTATTCTCTGGCACGGTGGAGCAGAACATCCGCCTGGGGTCGGCGTGGATCGAAGACGAGGCAGTGGAACGCGCAGCCGAGGAAGTCAACATTGCCGACTTCATCCGCAGCCTGCCTGACGGTTTCAAGCAGAGCGTGCGGGAACGCGGCAGCACGCTTTCCACCGGCCAGAAGCAGCTGATTTCCTTTGCCCGGGCCCTGGCTCATGATCCCAAAATTCTCATCCTGGACGAGGCCACCTCCAGCGTGGACACGGAAACCGAGTTTCGCGTTCGCGAAGCGCTGACCCGCATGGTGGAAGGGAGGACCTCGATCATCATCGCCCACCGGCTATCCACGGTGCAGCGCGCGGACAAGATCCTGGTCATGCATAAGGGCAAACTGCGCGAAATGGGCAGCCACCAGCAATTGCTGGCCCAGCGCGGCATTTACTGGAAGCTTTATCAGCTGCAGTACAAGGACCAGGAAATTCCCGCGGGAGCAGGAAACCCCAGCGTCGGCGTAGCCGGCGACGACTGAACCACCTTTGCCAACGACCAATGACCAACCGCCGTCGGCCCCTTCAACGACCGCCGGCCAGCCCTCCGTGCCTCGCCCCCTGCGCGTCCTCATTTCCGCCGGCGAGGCCTCAGGCGACATGTACGGAGCGCAGCTGATCGAAGCCCTGCGCCGCTCTCGCCCGGATGTAGAAGTTTTTGGATTAGGCGGCGAGCGCATGCGCGCGGCTGGTTGCCAAACGATAGTCGATGCCAAAGATATTGCGGTGGTGGGAATCACGGAAAT
>DATGIY010000264.1:0-10268 GCA_035295475.1 Terriglobales bacterium | reverse complement strand
TGGCAGCCTACCCATTCGCATTGGTTAGCCCCCTAATGAAATACGAGCAGTATCTTAGGCCCGCTTAGGGAACACACAAGGGAAAAATGCGCGAGACGGCCAATGATTTCCCTGTTATGTTTCATGTGCTCGTTGCCGGTCATTTTTCCGACACAATTTCCTCTTCCGATCTTGACAAGCAGCAGCTTCTGGATAGACTTCCTCGCTATCAGTCGCCTTATGCATGCAATCATCGTGCGGTTTGGCCCCAGGAGGCCCATCATGCGGCGTTTGCTCTTGGTTTCTGTGCTCTTCCTCCTTGCTGTAGCCGTATGCGTCCCGGTTTTTGCTCAAAAAATCACGGGTGATATCACAGGCGATGTCACGGATTCAACCGGAGCGGTTCTGCCCAACGCCACTGTGAGCGCCAGAAACCTTGGCACTAACCTCACGCGCACGGCCACCACCACCAGTACCGGTTCATATCGCATCACCGATCTGCCCATTGGGAACTACTCGGTGACCGTCACTGCCCCGGGCTTCAAAACCATGACACAACGGGTTCAGGTGATCTCCAGCGCCGTCATGCGCGCCAGCTTCAAAATGCAGGTCGGCTCCCGCGGGGAAGAGGTCACGGTAGAAGCGCTGGCCCCGATGGTCGATCTATCTCCCAACAACAACAACTACGTAGACCAGCAGAAGATTGAGTCCGTGCCCCTGAATGGCCGCGATTTCAACTCCCTGCTCGCCATCACCCCAGGCGTGCAGCGCGCACCGGGCGGCGGCTTTCTCGCGATCAGCATTAATGGCGCCCGCACCACTTCTAACAACTACTTCATTGATGGCCTCTATAACAATGATCGCTACTATGGTGATTCCGCCATCAACCAGACCGGTGTGGTGGGCATTCCGGCCACTTTGTTCCCGCCCGAAGCCATTGCCGAATTAACGGTCCAGGAAACACCTTCCTCGGAATTCGGCGTGAAAGGCGGCGCCCCGATCCTGCTGGAAATGAAAAGCGGGACGAATAATTGGCATGGTTCGGCGACCTGGGTGCGTCACACCAACTTCGCCGATGCCGACAACTACTTTTCTAATCACAATGCCGACAATTGCGCCGCGCCCGGCGAGTGCACCAGCACGCCGCTGCACAACAACCAGTTCAACGGCACCATTGGCGGCCCGATTATCAAGGATAAAGCCTTCCTCTTTCTTTATTATGAAGGCCAGCGCTATAACTCTTTGGCCATCAGCAGCCGGACTGTGCCCTCTCCCGCCGACATTCAGGGGGCTATCGCCAACATTGCCGCCAGCGGCCTCACCGTGAATCCTGTTGGCCAGAAGTTGCTCAGTTACTTCCCCACTTCGCCGACGGGCACTTTCGTGGCGCGCACTCCCACTATTGCTAACGCTAACGGCTTCGGCACCAAATTCGACTACAGATTCAACCCAAGCAATTCCGTCTCAGTTCGCTATATCTTCGGCGACAGCCTCCAGAGCGCTCCGCCATTTGCCGGCTTGCCCGCGGGCGGGAACAACCCGGCCGATTTGTTCAACTCCATTGCGCCCAGTCGCGCCCAAATGGCGGGCGTGAGCTGGACCTGGAACATCGGCAATAATCGCATTCTGGAAAGCCGCCTGGGTTACACCCGCTTTGCCCAGATCATCGACGTCAATAACAAGATCGATCCCAAGAGCCTGGGCGTGGATACCGGCCCTCTTTCTCCCGCCGATTTTGGCGTTCCCTACGTTTACATGGCGCCGTTGGGCTACGGCGGCTACATTGGCGGCGTCCAGGGATATCCCATCACTACTCGCCCCGACCAGACTTGGGATTGGTCCGAGCACTACACCTGGGTAAAGGGCAACCACACTATCAAGTTCGGGGGCAACTATCAGAGTGCTTACACCAACAGCTTGCGCAACCGAGCCCGCACCGGCCTTGCCCTGGGATACTTCATCGGTTACACCGGCGGAATTTCTGGCAATCCGATTCAGGATTCCATTGAGCAGTTGCTTCTGGGTAAAGCCGATCTGGCGGATCGCAATTTCGGCGACACGCATCGCCACATCACCCAGAAGTCAGTCGGCTTCTACGGCCAGGATGATTACAAAATCAAGCCGAATCTGACCATCAGCTACGGGCTGCGCTGGGATATCAATGGCGCCATTGGCGAGGAAAATAACATTGGATCGAATTTCTTTCCCAATGTTGGCCTGGTGGAGCTGGGCCAAGGAATTAACCGTCTCTATAATCGTGACCTGCACGACTTTGGTCCCCATTTGGGATTCGCCTGGGATGTTTTTGGAACCGGCAAGACCGCGATTCGAGGGGGTTACTCCCTGACCTACGACGTACCCAATTTTGGCGCGTTTGCCGCCCCTTATACTTTTGCCCATGCCCGCGCGGGCATTTTCACCCAGCCTGACTTGGGCCCGTTCTCCTCCTTCGGTGTGGCCCTCTCCGGTGCAGACACGGTGAATCCTAATGACCCGGCGGCCACCTGCGTCAATCCCGTCACCCAGACCGGCGATTATGTCTGTTTTACTAATGGCCCGATCTTTGGCCCCAGCCCCAGTGGCTCGCCGCCATTTAACGCGTTTGCTATTGACCCCAACTACCACACGCCGCGGCTCCACAACATGAGCCTGAGCGTGCAGGAGGAAATTGCTCGTAATAATGTTTTGACGGTTGGTTATTCCGGCCAGCGCGGAGACGACCTGGTCATTTATCGTGATCTCAACGCCAGCCCGCTAGGCAGTGCCGGCAATTTCAGTGATCGACCTTTCGCCAACCAGTTTCCGACGCTGGACCACATCATCCAAGCCACTAATCTGGGCAGTTCCCAGTACGATAGCCTGCAGGTTTCGTTTAACCAGCGCAGTTTTCATGGGCTGGACACTCAGTACAACCTCACCTGGAGCAAGTGCTTCGACAACAACTCCGTGAACCGAGGCGGCGCCGGCGACTACCCGCAGCTCAACAACCCGCTTAATGTCAGCGATTCCTGGGGGCTTTGTGACAGTGACGTTCGCCTGAACTTCAACATTGGTGGCGTATATTCCGTTCCAGCCGTGCACTTCTTGGGTAAGTACCTGGGCCAGGGATGGCAAATCAGCACGATCTATACTGCCCTTAGCGGGCGTCCGTTCTCAGTTTTGGTAGGGGGCGGAACTGATCCTTCGGGTCAGGGCCTGGATGGCAACGCCATTCGCGCCGCTTGGGACGGTACTCCCGTTCACTACAACACCCGCAACCCCGACAACTACATCGTTGAAACCTATACCGCTCCCAACCAGCCTGACCTCTGTGGCAACACCTCCTCATCGGGAGGCTTGCCTCTATCGCCCTTCTACGTCCCCTGTGCGGGGCAGGTCGGTAATTCGCGTCGCAATCAATTGATTGGTCCCGGGCTCAGCCAGTTGGACGCCACCATCATCAAGAACACCAAGATTACCGAGCACTTGAATATGGAGTTCCGCTGGGAAGTGTACAACGTACTCAACCGTGCGAACTTCTTCTACCTTCCCAATGACACTCTGGCGGGGGGCAACCTGTTCCAAATTACAAAGACTCCTGATGTCGCCGCCGGCAATCCCGTGGTCGCACAGGGCGGGCCGCGCAACATGAATTTTGCCGTCAAGTTTATGTTCTAGTCGAACACGTTCGCGAGGCCCTGCAAAAGTTTTTCAGACTGCCGCCACAACAACGTCTGGAGGCAGTTACCGCGTGGGGGTAGCCGGCCTAGACGTGACGTCAGCTTTCTTCACCGGAGGCGAAGGCTTGAGATATTTGTCGTACCAGGCGAGATACCGCTCATAGCGATCACGAATGTAGCTGGGCCGCTTAATCCCGTGGAACTCGTTGGGGTAGATGACGAGCTGAGTTTCGCGGCCGAGCGAACGTAAGGCTTCGTACATTTGCTGACTGCCCTGAACCGGCACATTGAAATCGCGATCACCGCCCAGGAACAATGTCGGCGTCTTGATCCGGTCAGCGTGGAGAAACGGGTAGGAGATCTTGACATAAGTCTGCCACGCCTTGGGCTCCCAAGGCGGCCCAATCTCGTAATCGTATTGGATGATGTACTGGTCCGTACCGTAGAAGGCGACGGTAAAGGCGGTGCCGGCGCCGCTGGTAGCGGCTTTGAAGCGAGGATCGCTTGCGATCATGTAGTCGGTGAGGATGCCACCGTAACTCCAGCCGCCCACGCCCAGACGCTCCGGATCAGCCAGCCCCATCGCGATCACGTGGTTAACGCCCGCTTCCAAGTCCTCGACCTCATAGTGGCCCCAGTCGGCAAAAATGGCGCGCGAGTACTTCATTCCCCGTCCAGCGCTGCCGCGGTAGTTAATGTTGAGCACGGCATAACCATTGGCGGCGAAGAATTGGCGCTCGAAACTGAACGAGTGCTCGTCTTGGCCATTCGGGCCTCCGTGAATGCGGAGCAAGAGGGGCACTCTACTGCCTTCAACGTAGCCCACCGGATAGGTGAGCAGCCCATGGACTTCGGTGCCATCCTTAGATTTGAAGCTCACGTCTTCGGTGCGGCCGAGCTCGAGCTCGGAAAACAGGGCATCGTTCTGGTGAGTGATCTGGCGCAATACGCCATCCTCGAGGGCACAAACTTCATTGGGGTGCTGATCGGCTGGGCACAGCGCGACGGTATGGCCACCCGCGATGCTCCAATCCGAGAGCACAACTGGCGGCTTCATAAGGCGCTTGACGCTTTCGGCGCCCGTCCGGAGTTCTGCCGGATACACCGATCGGTCGTCAAATACTAGAAATTCGATCGCATCACCCACAAAGTGTGGGTTCGAAACGCCACGGTCCAGGGCTTCAACGGGCGGGAAGCGCGAAGGTGTAGCGCTGCCATCCGCTAGAACTGTTGCGAGATGAGGCATGTTGTACGCCTCATATTTCTTCTCGTCCCCTTCAATGAACATGACACGCTTGCCATCCGGGCTCCATTCCAGCCGGCTGCGCTGGTCACGGCTGCTGTTGGGGGTAATCTGCCTTTCTACAGAGCCGGGCTTGGCTTCGGCGATGAAAACGTGGCTACCGCCATCGCGGTCGGGATCTGGGCTATGGTCATCGAGATAGGCGATCCACCGGCCATCCGGTGACCAGGTGGGGGCGACCTCGTCCGTCTTGCCCTTGGTCAGGCGTTCCGCCTTCTTGCTCGCAATATCGAATAGATAAATGTAGGTGTGACGGTTGGAGAGCAGGTAACCTTCAACATCCTGCTTGAAATGATAGCGGTCGATTACGATGGGCTTGGACGGCTTGCGATGATCCGCCGCCGTGGTGTTGGTTGCCGTAGCTGATGCAGCCTGATTGCCCTGGTCATCGGGGTTATTCGGGTCCGGATCCTCGATGACTAGCGCGAGACGTTTGGAATCGGGTGACCACTCGAAACTGCGGAGGTGCCCCTTGGTACTGGTGAGCTGAGAAGCTTCGCCTCCGCTCCCATACATTAGCCAGACTTGGTCGTGCTTAGCGGGGCCAGGGCGGTCGGAGATAAAGGCGAGGTACTTGCCATCGGGACTCCAGCGGGGCGAGGACTCGCTGTTCTGACTGAACGTGAACTGACGGTCCTCTTTCCCGTCGTAACTGGCGACCCATATGTGGGTATGGCTCTTGTCCTCCTTCACGTCTGTTGTGTCCACAACGTATGCCACCTGCTTTCCATCTAGCGAGAGTTGGGGATCGCTTACCTCGCGAATACGGGAAAGGTCATCAACTTTGAGTGGTCGCTTTCCCTGAGCGAACAAGCTAAACGCGGCCAGCAGGATCACAGCGGCAATAGAACGCATGTTGGACATGAGTACCTCGTGATAGTCTCGGTATCGTAATTGCCACTGCCCAGAAGTTCCAGAAGAAAGGTAGCCGCGGAGTGGTGGCTGACGATACTGCAGGTAGCGGTCCTCGGCCCTGGCGTTCATTTCGCCAACTGACCGTCGAAGACCGCATATTCTCTGACTTAGAATTCACCTCCCAGAGATGCTGCCATGCCGCAAACTTGAACAATGAGCCAGAAAAGGAAGCTGTAATCAGCCTATTTTTTCAGTCGCCGCACGAAGTAATATGGTCTGCCCGATCGCCAGTCTACCCGGGCGAGTAACCGTGCCGTAGATGCCCGCGTAATTCTCGTTCGCATGCACGATAGCCTTCATCACTTCTGGCGCCGGACTGGCTGACTCGGGATCAAGGTTCACCATGGCGCAGCGCTCGTCGCGCATGGTGACGGCAACTGCGGGCGCATCATCACCAGCGCCGAATGTGAGTACACTACCCAACCATTCATCCTCCTGGAAAGCAGTGGGCTGTAGTAAGCGAACGACAACATTTGCACGGAATTGCCGAATGTCCACGCTCCGGCCTGCAAGGCGTCCGATCTCCCGCACGGTGTCGGAAGCGATCACCGAAATACTCGCTTCATCGAAGATGCCATGTCTCAACTGCATCATCTGAACAGGAGCGCCGTACAGGCTTCCCACCTGCCTGGCCAATTCCTCCCCAAACACAGGCGTGTCGTCGCCGTCGGGAGTACGAACATGTGAAGGAAGGTCCCCATTAGCAGCGCCTTGACCGTGCGGAACGAACAACAGCAGACTCGGAAGCTTGCTTGCTGTTAGCCACGGCATTCCGCTGTGGTCATCAACCCGCCGGAAGGCGAGGCGCCTGTCACCGTCAAGGCCGTGCCAGCCCAGATTGGCAACCTCGAGACGTTCGCCAGCCATAGACTTCACGGGATACCGGAAGATAGCTTCGACATGTCCAACTTCCATGAGCATGCTCGATCTCTTGTCGTCTGCCGGTAAATTGAATGCTTACAACGATTGTAGGTTGAAAACTTAGCTCGCATTACCTGTTAAACAGTCAGCGGGCGACTTGCACACCACTTGGTGCACAACGTCATCTATAACATCATGTGTCGCTTTCTTCATCAGCACTATTCCCTAGTGGCGGAAGCTACGGCTTTGGAGAAGCAGGTCGAGGACGGACGTCATCGGCCGAAACAACGCCTTTTCCTTCGAGAACAGAGTAAAACTGGTCAGCCACCAGGTTGTGCAGGACATCAGTGGCGCCCGAAGGCCAGCGAATTTCTACGGTATCAACTTTCGTGGCGGCGGCCAGGCCGAAGTGCAGGCGCAAATCGTTTTGCGACAGGTAACTTCCTCCACTACGCACGTCGGCGGTCTGCGTCATGCCGCCAGAGATGATCCTAACCCGCGCGCCTATGGCGAGCCGGTTGCTCTTCGTCCCAGCCAGCTCAAAACTGATCCAGTGATGCCCGGGCACGCCGCGGTTCCGCAGCACCATAGGTGATCCGTCAATGTCCTCCACCACCACATCGACCTGGCCATCATTGAAAAGGTCGCCCACGGCGAGGCCCCGTGAAACGCGGGGCTGCATTAACGCGGGACCCGCCTGCGCGCTGGCATCACAGAACGTTCCGTTACCTTGGTTGAGGTGAAACAGTCCCGGTTGCTGGTAACCGGCGCCAGAAGGCAGCTTGGCAACCTGCGGATAAACATGCCCGCTGACGGCGATCAGATCCAACCAGCCATCATTGTCCGCGTCCAAAAAAGCGTCGCCCCATTTGACATACGGCATGGACGGCAATGCCACCCCAGACCGGTAAGAGACGTCATCGAATTCCCAGTTGCCGTTGTTGCGGTAAAGGGTGTCGTACTCATCGGCGAAGTTTGTCACATAGATGGAAGGACGGCCGGTATGATCGTAGTCGCCGATGGCTACACCCATGCAGGCCTGCTCTACCCCGTCGGCGCTAACCGCCGTTCCCGATTCCAGTCCGATTTCTCGGAACTTGCCGCCACCTTCATTCTTGTAAAGGTAGTTGGGAGTGGCATCATTGGCCACAAAAATATCGGGACGGCCGGAATTATTGAAATCGACCCAAACCACTCCCAGGCCGTAGTAACCGTCGGGATCATCCACCCCGGCGCTCTTGGACACGTCGGTGAAGGTGCCATCGCCATTGTTGTGATAGAGGACGTCGCCTGCGCCCTTCAGGCCGCGAGGACCACATTGCACGTCCAGCCCGCGATAGGTGCAGATGGGAAGCTTGCCGAAGCCAGGAAGGCTCTCCAGATGGAAATCCACATAATTGGTGACCATCAGATCGACAAAGCCGTCGCCATCGTAGTCGCCAAATGCCCCCCCGGTGGAGTTGCGAACGTCGCCCACACCCGCCTTTGCGGTCACGTCTGTGAACGTGCCGTCCCCGTTGTTGCGGTAGAGCACGTTGGCTCCCAGGCAAGTGATGTAAATATCAGGCCAGCCATCGTTGTTGTAATCACCCACCGCGCCACCGTTGGCCCAGCAGGGCGTGGCTAGTCCGGCCTTGTCGGTAACATCGGTGAAAGTGCCATCGTGGTTATTGTGGTAAAGAGCTCCGCGCGCTTGCTGGTGCTTGAGCGCCATCTCCACGGTGGGAGCATTGGTGAAATAAATGTCCGGCCAGCCATCACGATCATAATCGAGGAGCAGGACTCCGCCGCTCATGGACTCCGGAATGTACTTTTTTTCCGCCGAATAAGCATGCCGAAACTGGATGCCAGCCCTTTCAGTCACGTCTTCAAATTGGGGCACTGGCCGGCCTTTGCAGACTGTGGCCTTCAGGCCGGACGGAGGCGGAGGAGCTTTATCATGCCCAGCTTGCCCGGGCGCAAGAGCGGGCAGCATACACATGAGACCCACAAATAATGTTGTTCTCAACCTGAAACACTTCATAATTAGCTCATTGTGATTGTTGCGAACCCGGCGACGGGGGTGGCGGCGGCAAAGTGATGTTTCGGCTCTTGGCCTTCAAGGCGCGATAAGTCATGGCCTCCCGATCGGCATCCATCGTGCGACCCACGCTGCGATAGGCCGATTGCAGCTGATAATGCACCGCGTCGAGGCCAGGCTTTAGCCGCGCCGCCGCTTCCAGGTAAGGAATGGCCTCCGCCGTTTTGCCTGCGTTCAATAGCCATTTGCCCAACTCGTAGTTCGCATCCGGATGGTTCGGGGTGCGGGCCAGCACATTTCTCAGGTGCTGCACCGCTTCCTTTTCTTGTGATAGCTGAAACAGAACGAAGGCTAAATGATATTCGGCGTCGCTGTCGGCGGGATCCTGCAGCAGTTGGGCGCGAAACTCGGCGGCTGCTTCCGCCGACTGATCTTCATGGATCAGCGCCAGCCCAGCGATGCCATGAGCTTGTGCCAAGTTTGGATCGGCTTCGAGCGCGCGTTGACATGCGGTCACCGCTCGTGGGTAGTTGCCCATTTCCGACCAGGCTTGTGCCACCAGAACCATCGTGCTCGCCTGAGGCCGGCGGCCCTCTAATTTAGTAAGCAGGGCGGCTGCCAGCTCGTAGCGGTTGAGTTTGACCAAAGATTCCGCCCAGGCGTATGCCAGGCCAGGCTGCTCCAGAGCAGTGTCACCCAGGGGAGCGAAGGCGCGCACAGCTTCCTCATAAGAGGCGGTGCTGAAAAGCGCGGTACCCAGCAGGGAGCGCGCGACGGCATCGTTGGGATCCATGGCAACTACAAGGCGCAAAGTGCGAGCGGCTTCCGGGTAATCAGCAGTGCGAGCGGCTGCCATGCCGATATTGCGCATCAGGCCGGGAGTGTCGGACTGCCACTGCTCGGCTTCGTGAAAGTGAGCCAGGGCGAGCGAGAACTGCTGCTGGCGTGCCTCCGCTGTGCCCAAGTCATTGAAGGCGCCGCCCAAGATTTTGCGCAACCGGCGTGAGCGCGCCTGCAATTCGGCAGCAGTCAGTTTGAGCTCGGGTCTAAGGGACAGCCGAATGGAGCTGGGAGGGCTGGAATGTTTGTTGCGGGTTTGGGCGTGGGCGAACCGCAGGAGGCGTTCGGTCGCGGCAGAAGGCTGCAAGGCCGCGGACCTGCGCAGAGATTCGATCGCCTGAGTGTAGCTCGCTTTTTCGATCCAGACCCGGCCTTGAACACGCCAGGCACGGGCGTTCTGCGGCTCGGCCACCAGGACGTTGGTCGCTTCAGAAAGAGCCTGATCGGGATGGCCAGCCGCAAGGTACGCCAACGCCAAGTCGAGGCGGGTCGTGGAGACATCTTCAAAATCGAGAGATCGCCGATAGGTTTCGACGGACTGGCTGGCCAGGCCGCGCGCCAGTTGCAGCTCTGCAAAGTTGCGCAGGGCAAGAGCTATAAGAGGACGGCTGGCGCTGACCACGGCGACGGG
Source organism: Terriglobales bacterium (assembly GCA_035295475.1). Taxonomy (GTDB): domain Bacteria; phylum Acidobacteriota; class Terriglobia; order Terriglobales; family Acidobacteriaceae; genus JAICWP01. The sequence continues at coordinate 60 of DATGIY010000264.1, read as the reverse complement.
ATCGCCGGCGCTTCTGGCGGTTTCCAGAGCCCGCAGGCGAAGCGACAGCTGGGCGGAGTT
>DATGIY010000263.1:0-2322 GCA_035295475.1 Terriglobales bacterium | reverse complement strand
GTGCAAAGCGTGGCCGCGATCGCCACCTGGCGATTAGCCACCAACTCCGCCAGGCGAAACGTTCCTACCAAGCCGAAGGCGGCCACCAACAGCATCGCGACCCGCGTGACCACGGGAACAAATCCCGCCAGCTTCCACCACAATGCCAGATAAGCCATGACCAGGGGCGGGTGGGCATTCGGCAAGGTCGAATTCGGGATCAGACTGCCCGTAAGAAGAAGATCGCGGGCTGCCGGTACAAAATACCCCGCTTCATCCCAGTAGTAGGGCAGGCGCAACAGGGGAGCGTGCAGCAGAAGCAGCGCGGCAAAAAGCGCCGCCAACAGATACCACAAGGATATCGGCCGCCCGGCCCCGCGCTTGCCCTTGCCCGCTTTAGTGAACTGGGCCGGTGGCCGCCATGCGCGGATCGAGCTTGATTTCGCCAAACGTATTCTCGTAGCTCACGATGTTTTGCTGCAGGATGTGCAGCAGCGCCTTGGCCTGCTGCGGGCTCAAATAGATGCCCTGAAAATTATGCACTTCGACTTCGTTCTCGCTCTGTTGCTGCAGGGTGCCAAAAACCAGGAAGAAGTCCCACACGTTCACCCGCACCTGCACGCTGTTGGCGTAACTCTCGCGGTAATCGGGACGGTTCACCAGCTTGATGTTAGGTTGCACCGGTATAGCCATAGCCAAGAGTCTAGCAGGAGGGGAAGTCCGGGTCAGGCAGATTCAGTTTTTGCTCTCGGCCTCCGACTCTTGGCTCTTGGCCGGAACAGTTTCGCCGAAGGCCGACGACTGATAGCCAACGGCCCATACCTGGCCGGGCCCGACTGACTCCTGTCCTCCCGTTTGACTTCCCCTGGCCCACGATGTACATTCCCCCTCGAAGACCGGCCCCCGCCTCGACGCACGCAATCCCAGATCAATTCGCAGCTTTACCACGAAAGGAGCAGGTATGACCAAGCTCGTAGCGATCGTGCTCGCAGCATTCTGTCTATGTGGGTCCCTGGCGGCCCAGGAAAATTCATCGAAGATAGCCAAATATGTGTACTACGAGGACGCGAAGGTCAACAGCGGCAAGTTCCGCATTTTCGCCAAGACGGTGGGAGAATTCCGCGATGCGGCGGCGACCTCAGCTCCCGACTCGTATTGGATTGTAGGTTCGCCTATGACCGGCGACACCAGCACCTTTTCTTTCGTAACGTTCCAGGACAGCATGGCCGGCGTGGAAAAGTTTGCCAGCTCCATGGACAAGGCTGGGCAGGCGGTCATGGCCAAGGACGCTAACTTTGAGCAGGAAAGCGCCGAAAGCGATGGCGGCAGCCGATTGAACATCGCCAAGTACAACGAGGAGCTCTCCTTCCGCCCCGAGGCTGTCTCCTTGGCAGATACCCAGTATTGGATGAGCGAAGTCTTTGAGCTGCGCCCCGGGTGCGGCCATGACTTCGATGTGGCGGTCAAAACGGTGATGGCGCTGCACAAAAAAGCCGGCGACAATCAGCACTGGCTTACCTACAACATCATGTCCGGCCCCTCGCTGCCCGCGGTTTTATTTGTTGTGCCTATGAAGTCGCTGGCGGAGCAGGACGAGGAACCGACGGCCGCTTCCAAGGAGCTGTTCCAGAGTCCACCCGTGCAAGCCATGCTCAGTTCCATGTCAAAAGAATGCGTTATGCACGTCAGCACCGCCTATTTCCGGGTGGAGCCCAGCCTCAGCCGGCCCATGCCGGCGCTGGTCACTGCCAATCCCAGCTTCTGGACAGTAAAGGAAGAGACGGTCTCCGCTGCGCCCATGAAGAAGGGCAAGAAGAGAAAAATGTAAAATCTGCGCACCCAGGGCCGCTCGGCCGCCGGAGGCTCTTCTCGCGGGTGGGAGGCAGCTCCCACCCGCTTCTCTTTTGTTAAACTCTGCCCATGGCCTACAAGGTCGTCCTTTATTCCCGCAAGGGCTGTCACCTGTGCGAGATCGTGAAGGAGTCTTTGGCCAAATTGGCTCGCCAGACGCAATTTACCTGGCAGGAAATTGATGTGGATTCCGACGATAGCCTGCGCCGCCAGTTCAACGACGAAGTTCCAGTGGTCTTCATCAACGGCAAAAAAGCATTCAAATACCGCATGAACGAGCAGGATTTCCTGCGCAAGCTGAGCCGGGCGTACAAAATGGACGATTGACGATTTTCGATGGAAGATTGACGATCCGGGCGGCTGATTCGGCGGCTTTAGATGCGTAGTTGTCCGTTCGTAAATCGAAAATCATCAATCTTCAATGGGTTTGTTCAATCGTCAATCTTCAATTAAATGCGCACCCTCTACGCTGATCCTCGTGGCATTTTTCTC
>DATGIY010000262.1:0-7402 GCA_035295475.1 Terriglobales bacterium | reverse complement strand
GACTCGGAGGTCATGTGCCGCGGCGCGAACAAGCTGGGACAGAAAATCAGGGCTGAGCACGACGTCAGCATTCAAGCTGAGCAGCCAGTCGCCCGTGGCCTGGCGGAGGGCCTGGTTCTGGGCGGCGGCAAAACCGACATTGTGCGCATTGAGAATCACCCGATACCTCGGCGCAGCAAGGCGAGAAAGAATTTCCTGCGTTCCGTCGGTGGAAGCATTGTCTACGATCACGATTTCCAGTGGGCCGCAGTCCTGCTGTTCCAGAGCCTGCAAACAAGCGGGCAGCACCTTTTCATTATTAAGAGTGCAGATGAGAACGGAAATCATGGTGAAGGCAAACTAAAGGCTCAGAGTAATTGTCGCATGCTGCAGCAGTCGAGCAGCGCAGCCTGGCAGCCCGTCAGCCCGGGTCTAAGAGGAAGCAGCGATGCTCTCCACCTCGTTTCTGACCTTTTCGCGGCTGGCCTCGTGAGCCTTCTGCAAGAGCCATTCCAATGACGGGGCGGGCTTGCAGACCATGAAAATCTGATAGGCAAACAGGGATTTGGATATTTTGATCAGCAGTTTGTTGATAGCCAGCAAGGCGCGACCCAGGATATTGTCACCCACGGCGAGGGGAAAGGGGGCAGGCACGCCGCGGATTTCCTCGACCACATAACCAGACTGCTCGAAAAGATTGCGCGCGGTGCGGAAAGTAAACAAGCGAGTGTGGGTGAGATCGAGGATTCCGCGCACCCCATAATTGAACCAGCCCAGCAGCAATTCCATTCGCGTAACCAGGAAGGCTATATTGCCGGTGCTGAAAATGATGGTGAGATCATTGCCGCTGGTTCGCCCGTGCCGCAAGCGGTCCAGGAGCCGCTCCGGCGAGCGCAGATGCTCCACAATGTCGAGCAGCAGGACATAGTCGAAGCGGCCGGCATCGAGGGGAAACTCGCCGCGATCGAGGTCGCACTGGACAAACTCGTCCAGGTTGGCGTCATGATTTACGGGAAACTGGTCGATGCCGGTAACGCGGCATTGCTTCTGTTTGAGGGCCTGAGCCACATAACCGCCGGCGCAACCAATATCGGCCACAGATGAGCCCGGGCGCACGCGTTGCAGCGCCAGCTTATGCGGGCTCTCAAAGTGGAACTTGGCGCGATAAAAAACGTTGTTCTCGGTGGGACGGCTAACGTCGAACTTGCGCTCATAGAAAATGCTGTAATCCTGGGCCCGGCTGAGCAAGGTGGAGCGCAACACCTGGAAGGCGTATTTCAGGCCCTTGACGTTGCGGATTTCGTCGCCATAGTAAGTGGGGATGGGCATTTCCTTCAGGCGCAGGCCGGCCCGCAGGAACTGAATGAGAATCTCCGTGTCAAAGTGGTAGTCGTCGGTGTTGCGCTCGAAGGGCAAAGCGGCCAGACAGCGCACCGAGTACAAACGGTAACCAGAATGGAATTCGCTCAAGGAAGCATGGAGCATCCGGTTCTGGATCGCGGTGAGGATGCGGTTGCCGACAAACTTGTAGAACGGCATGCCTTCGCGCAAGGCCCCGAAGCGAGTCAACATGCGCGAACCCATCACGGCATCGGCTTCTCCCGACAGCAGCGGCTGCAAAAGATCTGGAAGGCATTCGGGAGCGTATTGGCCGTCGCCATGAATGAGGGCCACGATATCGAAACCCTTCTGGATGGCGTAATGAAAACCGATTTTCTGGTTGCCACCGTAGCCCTGAGGTTCCGGGTTGTAGAGCACGGTCAGGGGAAAATCTCCCGCCCCATTTTTCTGCACGTTGCGGGCGCGAGTAAACGTCTGATCGTGCGAACAGTCGTCGATAATCAGGATTTCGGTCTCGTACTGCAGGAGAGACTGCGGAATGCGGGCGACGACTTTCTCGATGGTGCGCTCGGCGTTATAGGCAACCACCAGGATGAGCACCCGCTTGGGAGGCTTCCCAACCATGGCGCCGGCCTGATTTGATACCGCTGTCATGAACGAAAAGATCCCCGATATGGTTGCATGTTAACACCGGCAATTGGCAAGGGATACTCCGAGGAGGATGCATTTTCCCGTTGAAAAATCAGGCGGGGATCGCCACCTGAACCGCAGCAGCCCGAACGGTGACCGTGAGCGCGGTATTGTTTACAATCACACAACCGCAGAAACATGCGAATCCTACTGATTGGCGCCGCCGGCCAGCTGGCGCAGGACCTGCATCCCGTCCTGGAGGGCGGGGGACACAAAGTCACCGCTGCCACCCACGAGCAACTCGAGATCCGCTCGCTGGAAGCGGTGAAACAGGCAATGGCTGACTGCCGGCCGCAGTGCGTGATCAACACGGCAGCCTTTCACCGGGTAGACGAGTGCGAGGAGCGCGCCGAATTGGCCTTGGGCGTGAATGTACTGGGCGTGCGCAACCTGGCTCAGGCGGCAGAGGAGGCGGGCGCTGCCCTGGCGCACTTCAGCACCGATTACGTATTTGGCGGGGAGAAGCGCACGCCGTACCTAGAAAGCGATTTGCCCCGACCGCTCTCGGTGTACGCGATTTCGAAGCTAGCAGGGGAATTCGCGGTCCGGCAGTATTGCTCACGGCATTTCGTCATCCGCACCTGCGGGCTTTACGGGATGGGCGGCAGCCGCAGCAAAGGCGGCAACTTTGTAGAAACCATGCTGCGACTGGCAGCACAAAAGAAAACCATGCGCGTGGTGGCGGACCAGGTGGTTACGCCCACCTCGACTGCCGATCTGGCGGAGCGCGTGCTCCCCCTGATCGAATCGGGGAGCTATGGCCTATACCACATGACCAGCACCGGGCAGTGCTCCTGGCACCAGTTTGCCGCGGAAGTGTTCCGCCTGGCCAAAGTGGACGCCGACCTGCAGGCCATCGACAGCAAGAGTTACGGCGCTAAGGCGTGCCGGCCCGCGTACTCGGTGCTGGACAACTCTCAACTGCGGACCGCCGGCATCGCGGAATTTCGGCCGTGGCAGGAAGCGCTGGAACAGTACATGCATTCCCGGCCAATGCCCTGAGCGCGGTGGCAGCTCATTCCAATAGGCGCGACGGCGCGCATACGCATAACAAGCCAATACTTAGGTGAAAGACAGGTTAGCACGAAGATGTTTGCGCTAAACTCGACGACGTGAAGAGGGCAACTCGATGTCTGAGACAGTAAGCTATGTGGAAGGGCAAAAAACGGAACAAATACAGCCCTTGCAGATAGCGTCTGGATGGACGTTTGGGATCGTTGTCCTGGCGTTTGCAGCGGTCTTCGTGTTGCGCAGGCCGGATTGCGTGATGAATCCGCAGTTCTGGGCTGAGGACGGGAGTATTATTTTCCGCGACCAATTGGTAAAAGGCTGGCTAGCTGCCCTCAGCATCCCCTATAGAGGTTATTTCCCGCTGCTGGGTCGATTAGTTGCCGGACCTGCTTCCGCTTTTCCCATAAGATTCGCTCCACTGATTTACAACGTTTGTGGAGTGCTCATTGACTCAGGTTGCAGCGCTCTATTTTTTTTGCCTCGATTCCGATCCTTCATTAAGTCGGACTTGACCCGACTTGTGCTTTGTTGCCTCGCAGTGTCCGCCTTCCAGACGACAGAGCTTGTCGGCGCACTAAGCAACTCGATGTGGTACCTATTACTCGGCGGAATTCTGCTCGTTCTACTGCCACCCAAGGTAGACATGCAACTGCGACCAGGAATTGGGGTCGGGTGGTGTCTGTGCGGGCTATTGATCGGGGCCTGTGCCCCAATGGTGGTGGTGGGCTTACCAATAGCCATCTATCAAATCGTACGAAATTTCCGGCGAGGTGGTGTGATCAGTTTCGCCATCACCTCAGCTGCGTTGGCACAAACTCTGTTTGCAGCATTGTCATCCCGCGGGCTGCATCTCGCCCGGCCAGGGGTGAAGACGATTGCCATGGCGATGATAGGCGCCTTCGCGTACAAGGTGATTCTGCAGGCGCTCCTGGGTGCGAGCACCGCATTCAAAATAGCCGCTGCGAAGGAGCATGGGTATGTAATATCGGCACTCCTTGTAACTACCATCTGGCTGATCTGGTTGACGGTGACATCGCGTCATAGTCGACGCGAAGTATTGGTCCCTGTATATCTTATGTTTGGCTCTATGCTGATGCCCTTTATCGGCAGAGACGAAGCTCAATTTTTTGCTAATCTCGGAAGCGTAGATCTGCGCGGGGAAAGATACTTCCTTCTGGCTTCCTGCGTATTTGCCTATCTGGTCGCCTACACACTCGATCGAGTCGTTTCGAACCGCTACGGGGTCCTCAAGGCACTAGTCCTGGTCATAATCTTTGCAGGCGGCCTGTCGGGAAATTTTCATGCGAACCGATTTGAGGATCTCGACTGGCAAGCGAACGCGAAGCGGATTGAAGGATGGGCGCAGCTCCGGGACGCCGGCAAGCGGGCCCCCGCTGTCTCCGTACGTATAAACCCGCCGGGGTGGAGTATTGATCTGCCCAGCATCTAGAAAATCAGCGATCTGCGTTCGGCCTGTTTGACGGCAGAGTTGATGCTGATTTGTAAATTGTGCTCTAAAGCAGACTCCAATAGGGACCTTCTTCTCCCCTGAGTGGGAGTTTTGCTGCTTGCGTGTTGGTTCGTGGAGCGGCTGTCTTCGCTTCGTTGACAACCGCGGAGTGATAAGGTTGTAATGTGTCCAAGTCACCGTCTGCAAAAATTCATGGCACCAGGCAAAACGGCACTTGCATGACAGCGTCGCCCGAGCCGAATTCTGTATCCACCGCGAGCCAGCACCCGAAGGGATCGCTATCCACCTGCGAGAAGCAACAGGATAAGAACAGAGAAATCGAATTCTTCAACAGCCACGCGGTCCAAGCGGAATACAACGTTTTTTCCGACTCCAGCAATCGCCGGCTGATCAACCACTGCCTGCAGATGGCAGGCCTGAGGGCACCCGGTCGCATGGCCGATCTGGGGTGCGGTTCAGGTGTGTTCAGTTCGCTGCTGGCGGAGAAGGGATTTCGATGCGTCGGCCTAGACCTGTCCCACGGCCTAACGGCGCTGGGACGCAAGCTTTACCCCAGGGTTAGTTTCCTTACCGCAGATGTGGAAGCATTGCCTCTGGCCTCGGCTTCCCTGGACGGCATTCTTCTGAGCGGGATCGTACATCACTTACCCAACCCGCTACAGTGCGCGCGAGAAGTGCACCGCGTGCTCAGGCCAGGCGGAGTTTTTGTGGCCTTTGATCCCAACCGACTGAACCCGTTTATGTATGTTTATCGCGATCGGTCCTCGCCTTTATACAGCAGCAAGGGAGTGACTCCCAATGAACGGCCTGTGCTCGCGTGGCAAGTGAGGCACGTATTCTCCAGCGTCGGGTTTGAGGTCAGCACCGGTTACCTTTCCGGGCTTTCTTATCGCTACATAGCTTCTCCCCTGGCCCGCATATTTCTGCCGGCCTATAACCTGGCGGATGCCACATTGTTTGCCTTGCCCTTTCTGAAGCACTTTCGGGCATTCGTCATAACCGCAGGCTTGAAACAATAGCGGCGGTTCATGGACCTCGCGGGCTCCCTGCGAACACTTCCGGGCATGCCACGGCACGCTTGAGAACTTCGAAAGGAGTCGTGTATTCTGGGCGTTATTCCAAGCACCTCTCTCAGCTGCATTGCAGGATTTCACTTTGACTAATCAGACAGGCAATAAAGAGCCGAGGTCATATGACGTATGCGTGGTAGGCGGCGCTGGGCATGTGGGCGCGCCCTTGGCGATCGTGCTGGCTTCCAAAGGTCTGCGGACACTGATTCTGGACGTTAACAAGGCGACCATGGCGACCATCGCCTCGGGCCGGTTACCGTTTTTTGAACAAGACGGCGACCGGTTGCTGCAGCAGGTTCTTTTGGACAACGCCCTTGGGGTCACGGACAAGCCGGCAGACATTGCCGGCATTCCTTACGTCGTCCTCACGGTAGGCACACCGATAGACGAGTTTCATAACCCCGTCTTGCGGACAATTACCAACTGCATTGACTCCCTGCTGCCGCACATTTCGGATCAGCAAACGATTGTACTGCGTTCGACGGTTTTTCCAGGCGTGACCGCATTCCTAGAACGCTATATCGCCTCCTACGGCAAGCAGCCAAAGATCGCCTTCTGTCCGGAGCGCGTGGTACAAGGTTTGGGAATAAGGGAGATAACCACGCTCCCCCAGATTGTGAGCGGCACCAGTGCGGAGGCGGAAGACTCAGCAGCGGCGTTATTTGGCCGCGTCGCCCTCAAAGTCGTACGCATGGCGCCCATGGAGGCGGAGTTCGCGAAGCTGTTCTGCAACGCTTACCGCTACATTCAGTTCGCGGCCACCAACCAGTTCTATATGATGGCGGAATCCGCCGGATTGAGTTATTCCCGCATTTTGCAAGGCTTGAAAGAGGATTACCCGCGCATGCGAGATCTGCCCGGTCCGGGCTTCGCCGCTGGGCCTTGCCTGATGAAGGACACCATGCAACTGTTGGCGTTCAGCAACAGCCAATTTATGCTTGGCCAGCTAGCCATGCTGATCAACGAAGGGCTCCCCAACTTCCTGGTGGAACAGCTTCGCCGGCGGCACGAACTGGCCAAGGCTAGCGTGGGAATTCTGGGAATGGCATTCAAGGCGGACATTGACGACATTCGCGATTCCCTGTCTTATAAGCTGCGCAAGATCCTCGCCTTCCACGCAGCCACGGTGCTGTGCTCCGACGAATTCGTGCATGATGATAGCTTCGTGAGCAAGGAGAAGCTGCTATCCTCCTGCAACATCATCATCGTTGCTGTGCCCCATTCCGCTTACGCCGACCTAAGCTTTGGCGAGGGGATTGAGGTAGTGGACTTGTGGGGAATCACGAGCAAGAAGAAGGACGCCGCCCTTGCCTGACATTCCGGCCAGCAATTCTGCGGCATTGCAGCGGGTGGCCGGCAAGTCCTGCCTGGTCACCGGCGGGCACGGCTTCATCGGCAGCGCACTGGTAAAGACGCTGGTGCACGCTGGGGCGCGAGTTCGCACATTCGACAATGACTCTCGAGGCTCAAGCAGCCGTTTGGCCGGGATGGAGGACGACTTGGAGGTAATGCTCGGCGACATTCGCGACGCCGCAGCCGTGCGCCGAGCCACAGCCGGGATGGACTGCGTCTGCCATCTGGCCTTCATCAACGGAACCAAATACTTTTACTCGCAGCCTGATCTGGTGCTAGCTGTGGCGGTCAAAGGCATGTCGAACGTTATTGACGGGTGCATGACGAATCAGGTCCCCTGGCTGGTTCTGGCCTCGAGTTCGGAGGTTTACCAGACGCCGCCCTCCATTCCGACCAATGAAGGCGTTCCGCTCTCAGTTCCCGATCCGCTGAACCCGCGGTACAGCTACGGCGTGGGCAAGATCGTGAGCGAACTGATGGCTATCAA
>DATGIY010000261.1:0-2148 GCA_035295475.1 Terriglobales bacterium | reverse complement strand
GCCGTCGCGGCCTTGTTACCCATGATGGCCCTGGCACAAAACAATGCGCAGGCCACCAAGCCCGCTGGTCCACAAGACGCCACAACGCAGCAGGTCACGCAACTGGTGCGTGACTTCCTGGCCAACGTGCCCAAAAACGATCCAAAGGTCTTCCAGGAATTCTTTGCCGATGACGTGATCTATACGCGGGCCACGGGTTTGACCGTTACCAAGGCTGACATTCTGAAGAACATTGATGTGCGCGCAACCAACGACCCGCAGATGACCTTCGAGGGTGACGATTTCACGGTGCATCATTACGGGGAAATGGCAGTGGTCAATTTTCGGCTGATTGCGCATAACACTGAGAATGGAAAACCGACGACAGCGTACTATCGCAACACCGGAACGTTTTTGAAGCGCAACGGCAAGTGGCAGGCCGTGGCCTGGCAGGCAACGAAGGTGCCGGAAAAGCAGTAGTTAGTACTTAGTAATTAGCAAAACCAAATTCATGGCAACGACTCAACAAAAGGATTATTACGGCGCGTTAGGCGTCAAGAAAACTGCCTCGTCGGAGGAGATCCGCAAGGCCTTCCGTAAGCTCGCCCGGAAATACCATCCAGACGTAAATCCCAACGACAAGAAGTCGGAAGAAAAGTTCAAGGAAATTTCTGAAGCCAATGATGTATTGAGCGATCCCAAGAAGCGCAAGATTTACGACCAGCTCGGCTTTTACTCAGACAATATCGATCCCGCGGCGGCGGAAGCTTATTCGCGCGGCGGCGGGTTTGGCGCTGGTGGATTCGGAGCGACGCCGGGCGGCAGAGGCGGACAGGGCTTCGACTTCAGCGGCTTTGACTTTTCCGATCTTGGCGGCGCCGGCGGACGCTCGGGTGGCGGTGGCGGGTTCCGCGATATTTTCTCCAGCATCTTTGGCGGAGGCGGGCGCGGCGGCGCAGCCACGGAAGTGGGGCCGGAGCATGGCACCGATCTTGAATATCAGGTGAATGTGGGCTTCTGGGACGCGATCCGCGGTGCGGTGATGCGCCTGAGCATCACGCGGCTTGATACCTGCACGAACTGCCACGGAAGCGGCGTCGTGGGAACGCCCACGACGTGCCCGCAATGCCACGGCAGCGGCCACATCACTCAATCCGGCGGCGGGATGAAGTTCAACGTGGCTTGCCCGCGCTGCGGCGGCAGCGGTAAAGTGCAGCCTCCGTGCCCCGTATGCCACGGCGAAGGCGCAGTGGAGCGCACAGAACCGCTGGAGGTACGGGTGAAGGCAGGCACGCGCGACGGCCAGCGCATTCGCATCGCCGGCAAAGGCAATGCCGGAATCCACGGCGGCCAGTCAGGCGATCTTTACGTCATCATCCGCGTGGGTGAGCATCCGGTGTTTCGGCGCGAAGGCGACGATATTTACGTGACGGTCCCGGTGGCAGCGTGGGAATCAGCATTGGGAGCCAAGATTGAGGTGCCGACCATCGACGGGCGTTCGCAGTTGAAGATTCCGCCGGGAACGCAGAGCGGACAGAAGCTGCGTCTGCGGGAAAAGGGCGTGCCTTCAGCTACGCGCGAAGACAAGCGCGGCGATGAGATCGTGGAAATCAAAATCATGGTACCGGAAGCGCACGATTTGAAAGCGCGCGAGCTGTGGCAGGAATTGCATGAGCTGCACAAGGACGATCCACGGGCGGAGTTGTGGAGCAAGGTTTAGCAAAGCAACGTGTGATCCTGGAGACCAGCCGTCTTCGCCTGCGCGAATTTGTCCCGCAGGATGTTGACGCTCTGGCCGCTGTTCTGGGTGATCCCATTGCGATGCAATATTATCCAGCGCCCTTCGATCGCGAGGGCATTGAAGAGTGGATTGAGCGAAATCGCAACCGCTATCGAGGCGAGGGTTTTGGTTTGTGGGCGATGGTGCTGCGGAAGACGAATGAAGTTATTGGCGACTGCGGCTGTTTCCTGCGGGACGTGGATGGAAGAGATGACATTGAGATTGGCTATCATGTGCGGCGCGATCTCTGGGGCAACGGCTATGCCACAGAAGCCGCTCAGGCGTGCATGCAGTACGCGTTCACAAAACTGGGTGTTGGCCGCGTGATCTCGCTGATTCGACCGGAAAACGTGCCATCAATCCGGGTTGCGGAAAAGAACGGGCTGACG
>DATGIY010000260.1:0-2102 GCA_035295475.1 Terriglobales bacterium | reverse complement strand
ATTCACAAGACGGGTGACGACTGGGCCCGCTACTGGAACTCGCGACAACCGGAGAAGCTGGCGGCATTGTATGCCGAGGACGCGGTATACCTGCCGCCGCATCATGAAGCGGTGCACGGCCGAGATGCCATACGCGAATATCTGAGCCGCCCGCTTCATCACGGTTATACCGACCTTAAATTTGAGGTTACCTACATCAAGCAGGCTGGCGATCTGGCATACGACGTGGGCGCCTACACCATGAAGGTGCCGAAAGAAGGCGGCGGACAAAAACCCGATCGCGGCAAATATCTGACCGTGTGGCGCAAACGAGCGGGGGGCGACTGGCACATCGTGGCCGATTCCTGGTCCAGCGATCTGCCACACCAGTAGCCGCGGTTCACAGTCCGAAATCCGCGGACGCATTGCGGGTGCAGCGCGATCAGCTGCGAAGTTTTCCCGCGGCCTGAGCGCCGCATTTTGCTCAATTCAATCCTCAGCTAATACAATGTCTGGTTCGCACTTATATCTTGATACGAGGAGAACGGAATGCAACGGAAAGCCAGTGCGGAGTGGAAGGGAAGTCTGAAGGAAGGCTCAGGAGCGGTGTCATCCAGCAGCGGAGTTTTTTCCAAGACTCCGTTTTCGTTTGGCACACGATTTGGCGATCAGCCGGGGACCAACCCGGAAGAACTGATTGCGGCGGCGCACGCGGGCTGTTTCTCCATGGCCCTTTCCGCGCAGCTGGGCAACGCCGGACTGACCCCGGACAGCATCAAAACCAATGCCACGCTGACCATGGAAAAGCTGGATTCTGGCTGGACCATCACCGCGATTCATCTGGACGTAGCCGGGAAGGTGCCGAAGGCGGACGCGGCGGCATTCCAGAAAGCGGCGGACGCGGCCAAAGCGGGCTGCCCGGTATCCAAAGTGCTGAATGCGAAAATCACGATGAATGCCAAACTGGAGTAAATGACACTCGGAGCCGGGAGCAGCGGCGGAAGGCGCTAAATGCCGGACGCTGGCTCCCGGATTTCACTTTATGGCCGACAAAATCAGCAAGAGCGATGCCGAGTGGCGGCAGCAGCTGTCGCCCGAGGAGTACTACGTTACCCGTCAGAAGGGAACAGAGCCGGCCTTCAGCGGGCGGTACTGGAACAGCAAGGAGCACGGCACTTATAAATGCGTTTGCTGCGGTGAGCCGCTATTCAGCTCCGACACTAAGTACGAATCAGGTACCGGCTGGCCCAGCTTCTGGCAGCCGCTGCAAGAGGAAAGGATAGAAGCGAAGAGTGACCGCAGCCACGGCATGGTGCGCACGGAAGCGTTGTGCGCACGCTGCGGAGCCCACCTGGGACATGTTTTCGAGGATGGCCCCGCGCCTACAGGCTTGCGCTACTGCATGAATTCCGCTGCCCTCAAATTGGAGAAAGACTGATCTCAGCACGAGGACAGAGGAAAGGCATTGTCTAATGGCGATTTTTGATTGACGACTGCATCGACGCGTAATCTGGCCGGCAGCGAGGGGTAAGGAGCAATCGTCAATCCTCAATCAACATTCTGATTGTTCTTTGTTTCCTCTGTGGGGAAAATGGGTTTATTTCACGCCGTTGGGGTAGAGCAGGATCTTGCTGGCTTCGCCGGTTTTCAGCCGCTCCATGCCTTTGCTGAAATCCTTCATGGACATGCGGTCAGTGATGACGGGATGAAGGTCGAGTTTGCCGGCCTTGAGCAGGGCGGTCATCTGGTACCAGGTCTGGTACATGCGGCGGCCGTTGATGCCCTGAATGGTGATGCCCTTAAAAATGATGTCTTCGGAGAAATTCAGGGCGATAGGTTTGGAGGTGAGGCCCAGGAGGGAAATGCGGCCGCCGCGACGCACGATGTTGAAAGCTGTTCGAATGGCGTCGGGATGGCCCGCCATCTCCAGCACCACATCCACCCCCAGGCCGCCGGTGTGATCCATGACGAAGGTTCGGACGTCCTCCGACCCGGGATCGAGCACGTAATCCGCTTTCATCTGCTGGGCGATCTGGCGGCGGTACTGGTTGGTCTCGATGGCGTAAACGGCGGTGGCGCCGACCGCGCGAGCCACGGCGATGGCAAAAAGTCCAATGGGACCG
>DATGIY010000259.1:0-2913 GCA_035295475.1 Terriglobales bacterium | reverse complement strand
ATTTTTCAATAATGCGGGCAATGATCTCGCCGTCAAAGCTGCGGCTGATCAGCACCGCAATGTCTCGCTTCTGGAAGCGACGGGTGGCCACAATCAGGCAGCGGTGCCAAAAGGCCCAAATCATGGGACGCTCATTGGCATCCAGCGGACCGCCCGGCTCGGCGGAGTTTTCGTAGCGCAACGTGGCGCAGAGCAGGCGCACCAGCCAGGCTCCGGCGGCGGCGATGAAGGGCAACAGCAGCCGCTGGTGCAGCTTCATGGCCGTTTCATTTTCCGGTTTGTTTCCGGAAAGAGTGGGAGCCGGGGCGGTCACGTGGCTATTGTAGCGGGTGCCCCTGGCTGGCGCGCCGCGTACAAAAGCGGGTAAGCCGCCTCGGCAGCAGCGCTCAACTGCTGCAGTCCCCAGTGTCCCACCCGCTTGGATCTGTCGGTCCACGACTTAGTTCTGGGGCTGAGATCAGGTCCCACAACGGCCTGCCAACCCGCTACTCGGGCGCGGGCATCTCAGACCACGAATCCGTAACTTTATCGGAGAATGCAAGGAGAGGACGCAATGAAGAAAATAGGAATGTTGTTGGCACTGTGCTTCGCCTTCACGCTGGCGATGATGGCTCAGGACAATATGGGCAGCATGGACCAAAGCACAAGCCAGACCACCACTACCACAAAGACAAAACATAAAGGGATGAAAGAACACAGCCTGACCGGTTGTCTCAGCGAGGGCACCAGCCCCGGCACATACGTGCTCACCCATGGCAAGCACAAGACCATGGTTACCGGCTCCGACGAACTGAAGAACCATGTCGGTCATGAAGTGAAGTTGACCGGCATGTGGGAAGCGGGCGCCATGGCGGAAGGCAGCGAGAGCGCCGCGACTGAAAAGGCTGAAAAGAAGACAGGCAAAGAAGAAAAAGAGTTTAAGGCCACAAACATCACCCATATATCCGACACCTGCACCGCCGGCAAGAAGGGTAAAAAGAGCAAAAGCGATATGGGCGGCGGCACCGGCTTCTAGTGCTTCCCCCGGTTTTCACACAGGGCGCAGCCTGACCGGCTGTGCCTTTTTGTTTGTCACTGAAAACGGTTCCTTCCGGCATAATGTTGCCCGTGCTTAGGAGGCAGATATGGGCAAACGCATTCTCCTGGGGGGCGTGTTGGGCGGGATCGCGATGTTTATTTGGGCATTCGTTGCCCACATGTTGCTGCCGCTGGGTTACACGGGCTTTAGCGAGATTCCCAATGAACCGCCGGTGCTGGCTGCCATGCAGTCCAGCCTGGGACAAAAATCCGGACTTTACCTGTTCCCCGGCCTGGGGTTAGGTCCGCAGTACACAACGCAGCAACGCAACGCGGCCATGAAGAATTACGACCAGAAGCTGGCCGCGAATGCTTCCGGGCTGCTGCTCTATCACCCGGCCGGCGCCCAGGGAGTCACCGGGGGCAAGCTGGGCAAGGAATTCATAACGGAAGTGCTGGAAACGCTATTGGCAGTTTTTCTGCTGGCGCAAACACGGCTGCAGAGCTATGCCTCGCGCGTGGGATTTATCCTGCTGATCGGGATCATAGCGGCGATCACCACTAACATTCCTTACTGGAACTGGTACGGCTTTCCCGGCAGTTACACGGCCGCGTATATGACCACGCAGATCATCGCCTATTTGGTGGCGGGCCTGGTTGCGGCCGCGGTGATCAAGAACAGGGAGCCCCTGGGATTTGCGGCGGCAGCTAAGTAAACGGGGGACTTCAGGCTTGACAGGCGCAAGGTCCCTCGGCTCGCCTTCAGCTCGCAAAAGTCGGGTCAGCCTTGCTCGGGATGACAAATGAAATCAGCTACTTCTCGTTCCAGTGCCGGAATAGAAGGGCGCCGTTGGTGCCGCCGAAGCCAAAGGAATTGGACATAGCAAATTCCATGGTGGCTTTGCGGGCCTGATTGGGCACGTAGTCGAGGTCGCACTCGGGATCAGGATTTTCCAGGTTGATGGTGGGTGGGATCATCTGATCGCGGAGCGCGAGCACGGTGATTCCCGCCTCCAGCCCGCCAGCGCCGCCCAGCAGGTGTCCGGTCATGGACTTGGTGGAACTGATGGCCACTTTGTAGGCATGGTCGCCAAAGGCGCGCTTGATGGCCACCGTTTCCAGCTTATCGCCAATATCGGTGGAAGTACCGTGGGCGTTGATGTAGCCCACCTGTTCGGGACCTATTTTGGCGTCCGCCAGCGTGTTCACCATGACCCGAAAAGCGCCGTCACCGTTTTCCGCGGGCTGGGTGATGTGAAAGGCATCGGCGCTCATGCCGTAACCCACCACCTCGGCGATAATTTTCGCTCCCCGGCGGCGAGCGAATTCCAATTCCTCCAGGATCAGCACCCCGGCGCCTTCGCCGATGATGAAGCCATCGCGCCCGGCATCCCAGGGGCGGCTGGCCTTCTCCGGTTCGTCATTGCGGGTGGAAAGAGCGCGCATGGCGGCAAAACCGCCGACCCCCATGGGAGTGATAGCCGCCTCGGCGCCGCCGGCAATCATTACGTCGGCGTCGCAACGGGCGATGATCTTGAAAGCGTCGCCGATGGAATGGGCGCTGGAGGTACAGGCAGTGCAGGTGGCTTCGTTGGGTCCCTTAGCGCTGTAGCGGATGCTCACGTGTCCGGCCGCGAGATTGACGATGGCGGCAGGAATGAAGAAGGGAGAAATGCGGCGCGGCCCCCCGGTCAGCAGGTTGGAGTGCTCGCGCTCGATCACGTCGAACCCGCCAATGCCTGAGCCAATGTGCACGCCCACGCGTGGAGAGAGCTCAGGCGTGATCTGCAGCCCCGACATGCGCATGGCTTCATCCGACGCGGCCAGCGCCAGGTGGATGAAGCGCCCCATCTTCTTGAGCTCTTTTTTCTCGACAAACTGCAGCGGGTCGAAGTT
>DATGIY010000258.1:0-7636 GCA_035295475.1 Terriglobales bacterium | reverse complement strand
GGTCTCAAAGAGGATGACGTCAGCGCTGAACTTGGCCACCGCGGAAATGGCCTGGCCATAGCTTTCGGCCTGGCCGACCACGCGAATGTCATCTTCGAGAGCAAAAATTTTGCGCAAGCCGACGCGAAATATGGTCTGGCTGTCGGCCACGATCACGCGGGTAAACGCCTTGCCCTGGCTGTTTTCCGGGTTCTGGCTATCGCCTTGAAGTTGGACCGAGCTGCTGGCCATGGTCTTCCTTATTGTTTCCTGGGGAGCGTTGCTCCCACCCGCTGCACACCGTACTCGTCAATGACGACGCCGACCCAGTAATTGCGGTCCTCGCGGAAGCAGCGCACGCTGCGGCCACGGCAGTTCACCGCCACATCACTGGCGGTTCCCAATACCCGGGCCGGCATGCAGATCGTGAATTCGACGGCAGAAACGACAGGAACTTCCGTATCCGTCTGAAAGAGGACGCCGTTGGCGGAGATGTTGCGGGTCTGCCCTTCGTGGTCGCCGCTCTGGCTGTGAAACTCCACCGGCAGCTGGACCGGGAAGCGCACCGCGCCCTGCATCTCGTGGTAGCGCTCAAACGACTGCGCGCCTTCCGCTTCCTCTACTTGTGGCCGAAGATCTTTGGACACGCTGGTTCTCCAAACCAATTTGGAGGCAGCCGGGGGTAGCGCGCTCCAGCCCACATGCCTGGATACGAGGGGAGCTTACAACGGGGGAGGAAGCGGAGAAAGTTACGAAAGTTATGGACTCTTCGTTCGCACCGAAGAGGCAGAGGCAACCAACTCAGAATGTTTGCGCGGCCAGGACCTACCGATGTTGCTGGTAGAGATTGGCCGCCGTATCGTGCAGATAGGCATGCGCCATCTGCAGGGCACGTGACTCGCTAATTTCGTGTTCGGAAACCATTTCCGCCAAGGCTCCCGCCAGGGCCTCGCGGGAGGTCTGCACGCCCAGCCAATCGCTCTCTTCGGCGCCCATAGCATCGTTGTAAGGAAAGGCGTCAGAGCCGTAGGTGATCTTGTCAGGGAACAGTTCCAGCCACTCCTTCAGCGACTGCTTGAATTGGGCGGGGTACTCGTCCATTTCCATCAGCGACGAATCCAGATAGACGTTTTTCATGGCGGCCAGCCAAATCGCGATGCGCTCCAGGGGATAGCCGCCGTGGATCATCACCCAGGTCACATTGCTGTAACGAGGGTCGCGCAGCACATTTTCCAGATTCATGATGTTGCCGTGGGTGATATCGAAATAATCGCCAATACCCACGGCGGTGTGGATGTGCACCGGCAGGTGCAGCCGCCCGCCTTCGCGCACCAGGTAACGGAAAATGTAGTCCTGAAAAGTGGTGTATTCCTGCATGCTGGGAACACCACCGGCGTGGTACTTGCTGTAAATGGCCTGAGCCTGGGCCTCGGGCGGGTCGCTGAAATGCAAAGAGCGGAAATAGGCAGCTTCGAACTTCATGGCAATGCCGCCCGTGCGCTGGTTGTCTTCCAGAGTGCGGGAGATGAACTTCAGATAGTCGTCAAAGTTCGGGGGCAGCGTGCTAACGCCTTCCTGTTGCATCCAGCGATGCAGCATTTTTTCCTGCAGCGGAATGTAGACCTGCTCGTCGGAATTGCGGGCCGACATTTGGCGGTTGTCGAAGGGCCACATGAAAGAGTCGGCAAAGAACACCCACTTGAAGCGCTTGGGATCCAGGTAATCCATCATGGCGCGGTTGGCAACTGAAGTCTGTACGCCCAGCTTGTCGAGAATGCGGTCCCAATAGCCGGCGTCGCCCAGTTGCTTGCGCAGCGCTGCTTTCTTGGCGATCACCCATTTGGCGTGCTCCGGGCTCATGTCGTCGTAGGGATATCCCCAGAGCGCCTTCATGGCGGCAATCATTTCCGGATTGTCCAGACGCTCGCGCAAGGGTGAGCTGTAGTTAGGAGGAGCGGCCATGGCATCCACATCGGGATCATCGGCAAAGCCGGGATGAGCGTGGTGATCGTAGATGGGAATTTTCTGAATCTCAGCCAAGAGACGGTGGTAGGTGGCCTGCAAGTCGGGCCCGGGATAAGGCTGGGCCTGAGCGAGAGCGAGGGTGGGAAACAGGACAAGCAGAGCTAGGATTCGCATAGTTGATGACTGAAGATTTCTCAATTGACAGTCGAAATGCATAGGTCCTTCGGTCGCGCTTCTTCGCTACGCTCGGTCGCGCTTCCTCAGGATGACATTCTTTTTTTGCGCGGCGCTTCTCGCCTAACGGCGGGCAACCGGAGCGGACCAGGCCGCGGAAACTTTCTGGATACGTTCTGTCGCCTCTTTCAGCGTCGCGTTTGAGGAAGCAAAACTGAAGCGCACGAAATCGCGGCCCGCGTCCCCAAAGGCAGCGCCGGGAATGGCGGCCACGCCGGCTTCCTCCAGCATGATGCGACATAGCTCTTCGGCCGAGATACCGGTGTCGGCAATATTCACCCAGGCGTAGAAGGCACCCTCCGGGGGCAAGCAGCGGAAACCAGGTATGCGGTTCAGGTCGGCGATGAATTGCTTCCTTCGGCCTTCGAATTCGCGCACCATGCGCGGAGTAGCCCCCTGGGAATCGCGCAGGGCCTCAATGGCAGCCCACTGGGTGAATTCGGCTACGCAGGTATAGCTGTTGACGGCGAGCAAATCGAGCGCGGGCACGAAGCGCTCGGGGGCGACGGTGTAGCCCAAACGCCAGCCGGTCATGGCAAAGCTTTTGGAAAAACCGTCGATGATGAAGGTGCGCTCCGCCATACCGGGATAGCTGAACATCGACTTGTAGACGCCGCCAAAGACGATGCGAGCATAGATTTCGTCGGAGAGCACGATCAGGTCGTGCTTGACGGCCAACTCAGCCAGCGCGCTCTGTACCTCGTCGGTGTAGACGGTTCCGGTGGGATTGTTGGGCGAACAGGTGATCAGCACCTTAGTGCGCGCGGTGAGCTTGCGCGCCACTTCGTCGGGATCGGGTTGCAGGCGGTTGCGTTCGCTCAATTCGTAAGGAACGGCTATTCCGCCAAAACCGCGAGTGATGGAGGGATATCCGGGGAAACCGGGATCGGGATAGAGCACTTCATCGCCTGGCTCAAGCAGCGCCATGAGCGCGAAAAAGAGAGCAATCTTGCAGCCGGGCGCAAGCACAACGTTGTCAGCGCGGACATGCAGGTTGCGGGTGCGAGCCAGGTAGGCAGCAATCTCCTCGCGCAAGGCGGGAACGCCCTTCACCGGGCAATAACGATCCTTGCCCGCATCGAGCGCGTCCTTAGCCGCCTGGACCACGTCGGCGGAGGGATGGAAGTCAGGCTCGCCCAGTTCCAGGTGAATGATGGAGCGGCCCGCCGCTTCCAATTCCTTAGCGCGGGCATAGACGGAGAGGGCCCCCTCACCGCTCATCACCGCCAGACGCGACGTCAGTTGCCGCACGGCTAGCCCTTCCTCCCCAGGGATGCGGGAAGCGGGGTGGTGGGAATGCGAAGAGCGTCCACGAAACGGGGGAAGAATACGAAAGCGGCCGCCGTAGCGGTTAATTCGATAATCTCCTGATCATTGAAACTGGCTTTTAACTCGCGGTAGAACTCGTCATCCCATTCATGGGGCGAGCGGTAGATGCGATCGGCGGCGCGAAATCCCATCTTTTCCTTTTCCGTGTACGGGCCTTTTTCGAAATCGCGTAAGCCCGCGATTTGGGCCTCGCTGGCGCCCTTCTGCTTCGCCGAAGCAGTGTGGGCCGAAGTTCAATAATCACAATCCTGCAGGATGGCGACCCGGGTAGCGACCAGTTCCTTGTACCAGCCGGAGAGAGCGCCATCACCGAGCAGTGGCTTGAGAAAACCGGCAATGCCCAGCGCCAGCGCCGGAGTGTGGGCGACGGTCTTGAACATGTTGGGAACCACGCCCCGCTGTTCCAGGAGGAGATCATAGAGCTTGCCGACCTCCTCTGGGACCTGGCTGCGCTCCAGCATGGGAATACGCGGGTTGGTATTGCTCTTCATCAGAAGGCGTACCTCAACGAGAACTGTATCAAACGCGGCGTGCCGGTGGTACTGGTGATCTGGCCGAAGTTGGAGGGGCTCTCCACATCGGTGAACGTCGGGCTGGCGAAATTGGGGTGATTGAACAAGTTGAAGAAGTCGGCGGTGAAACGCAGCGACTGCCGCTCGGTGAGGCGGAACATCTTGATGGCAGAAAAGTCGAAATTCTGCTGGAAGGGCCCGCGATAAATGTTGCGTCCCAGGTTGCCGAAATCGGTGCCGCAGAAGTTGGGATCAGTCTGGCACTGCGCCGGATATAGCAGGGGCGCGGTGGTAAAGGCGGCGGGATTCAAATAGCCGTTAATGCGGTTGAAGATGCTGCCGCTGCTCAGACCCTGCGACAAAGTTGCGCCGGGAGCCAGGCTGGCGCCCAACAGCGGCGTGCTGCCGGCACCCAGGAATCCGGTGCCCGCGGCGGAATCGATAATGGAGAAGGGCGTTCCCGACTGAAACACGGTCACGCCGCTAACCTCCCATCCCCCCAGCAGCGCGCCCTTAGCTCCCGTGGCATGCTCGAACATGGGCAGATCGTAGACGTAGCTGATGGCCAAGCGATGGGGGCGGTCGAAATCGGAGAGGCCGCGGGAGGCGTTGATGTTGCTCTGGTCGTTGTAGGCGGTATTAAAGGCCGTGTTGCCGGTGGAGGTGGCATCGGTGGAACGGGAGAAGGTGTAGGCCGCCAGCAGGTAGCCGCGTGTCCAGCGCCGGGTCAAGTTGACCTGCAGAGCGTGATAATGAGAGTAGGCATCATTGGCAAAGATCTGATAGCCAGAGTAGCCGTTCAGGCCGGGAGTGGGAGTGCGGGCGATCGCATTCGCCAGGGTATTGGTGGTGATGGCGTAGGTTATGCCGTTGGTGCCGGTGACGAAGAAGGGATGCGAAGGACTGACGCGCAGCGACTGAATGCCGTCGCGGGTTTCACGCAGGTGGATGGAGTGGGTGCCCACGTAGCCGACTTCCAGCACGAAATTGCGGCCGAGATCACGTTGCAGGGTCAGGTTCCATTGCTGGGTGCTGGGCACCACAAACTTCGGCGGCACTTCCAGTCCGAAAATGCCGACCGACGGGACACCATTGCAACTGCCGTAATTGGCAGCCTGGGTGGTGTCGTTGCCAGGAAAACTGACAATAGGCGATAGGCATGGAATGTAAGCTGGGCTGAGCACGCCGGCCGGAGGCAGGGCGTTGGGATTGGTGGCCAAGGTTCCGGAGAAGAAGTTCGCCAACGCACCCGGTGCCGGTGCGCCGCCAAAAGCGATGGGCAGCAACGGCGCCTGGAAACTCAACTGGTCAATGTTGCCCACATCCTCACGAACGTAGTAGATCCCATAACCGCCGCGCAGCACGGTCTTGTGCTTGCCGAAAAGGTCCCAGGCGAAACCGACGCGCGGCCCGATTCCGGTGGAAATCTGGTTGTTGAAGGTGGAAGCGGAAGCGTTTCCGGTGAACCCGGGCACGTTGAGCTTACTGACGCAACGGGGATAGACGAAAGGATACTGACCGCTCTGGGTGAGCGATGACTGCAGATTGCCGATGTGGCAGTCACCATCGGTGAAGGCGCCCATCAATTCTGTCCGCAGTCCCAGGTTGAGGGTCAGGTCAGGGCGGACTTTCCAGTCGTCCTGAGCAAAGAAGGCGAAATTATTCTGCCGGTAAGCGTGATTGTAGACGCCGCCGCCGCCGAAGCTGAAGTTGGGCTCGCCCAGCAGGAACTCCTGGAAATCGGTGAGCCCGGCATTGTTGACGAAGAACAGTTGTCCGTTGAAAGTCTGGGGGAACTGCTTATCCAGATCGACGCGCGTGGCTTCGCCGCCAAAACGCCAGCTGTGATTACCGTGCGTCCAGCTCAAAGTCTCCACGAAGTCGTAGTTGTTCTGGTCCTGAAACTGGTCGGCTTGCGGCGTGGGGCCAAACTGAAAGCCGGAACTCAGCAGCGTGAATTTGTAGATGCTCTTGGTCAGGTTGTTGGTGGGGCGGTTGATGCCGACGTCATCCACCGTGACCGGAGGCACGTTGATGGCGCTATTGTTGATGTGCACCCAGCCAAAGCGGAAATCATTGACCATGGTGGGCGAAAAGAGATGGGTTTCGGCCACCGAGAGCAGGCGATCATTTACCGGCAGATCAAAGGGGAAATTCATATCGGAGCCGCTGATGCTGCCGCCAAGCGAGGCCTGCAAGCCGCCTGCGCCGAAGGGGATCAGTTGCTCGGAATTGGAGAAGAAGAAACGATAAGCGATTTTATCCTTGCCGCCGCGAAATTCGCGGTCCCAATTGGTGGTGAACTGGTCATCGGTAAAGCGTCCCGGCTTGCTGAAGGCGAAGGCGCCGGTATTGAGATTCCCTCCCGTAAAGCCGGGAGTGCCGGGAACGGTGGGGAACAGATAGCCGCCGGGGGTATTGCCGAACTGACTGCTCTTGAAATTGAGCAGTTTCAGGGCCACGGGATCAATCTGCAAGCCCGTCTGGCCGGGGAAAAAGGTGTTGAGCAAGGATGGGGCGGAGCGGTCGGCGGGCAGCACCGGCAAGAGAGTGCTGATGAAGGTTCCGCCGGAAAGCCCGCTGCGCTGGCGAGTTCCCTGGTAATTGACGAAGAAGAAGCCGAACTTGCCCTCCTTGCCGACCGGGCCACCCAGGCTGCCTCCGAAAATATTCTGCTTGATCACCGGGCGCGGCTGATCGCTGCGCTTAAGGAAGAACTCGTTGGCGTTGAGCACGTCATTGCGGAAGAACTCATAGCCATCGCCGTGGAAATTGCGGGTGCCGGACTTGAGGATAGCGTTGACATTGCCGCCGCCGTTGCGACCCTGGCTGGCGTCGTACAGCGAGGTCTGCACCTTGAATTCCTGCACCACGTCGGGATTGGGCAGGGGCGTGTTGGTCAGCTCCGCCACGTTGTAGTCGGTGGCCGTGATGCCTTCCACCAGATAGTTGTTATTGTCCTCGCGCTGACCATTGACAATAATGCGCACGTCGCCGCGGCCGAGCTGGGCGGAAGCATTGAGCTGGCTGGAGGCTCCGGCGGAGAGACTTAACAGCTGCTGAAAGTTTTGTGTAGCCAGGGGGAGGGTGCGGATGGTGTTGGATTCGATGGCTTCGCCGGTGGTCGCGGTCGTGGTCTCGACGCTCTGCACCTCGCCCTGCACTTCCACTTCCTGCTGAACGGTCTGCGGCACCAGCTTGGCCGTCATGCGGGTGGTCTCGGTAACGCGCACGTCCACGTTACTGACTGTGCCCTGGGCGAAGCCGGGAGCGCTGACGGTGATGTCGTAAGTGGCTACGGGCAACAGCAAAGCAGTGAAGGAGCCGCTGGTGTCGGTCTTCAAAGTGCGCGCCAACTGGCCAGTCGCATGGTTGACGATCTTCACCGTAGCATTGGGCACGACCGCGCCGCTGGGATCCAGCACCTGGCCGGTAATAGCGCCAGTGGCGCCGCCCTGCGCCCAAACCAGGCCGCCCAGCAACAGCGGCAACACTACCCAACCCAGAATCCTAAGGACTGCCCGCATGATGCACCTCTTCCCTGATGATGGCTCCCGCAGGAGCTCCTGCTCTACGCGGCTTCTCTGCACATGGCCGCGGGTAATGCCCAAATTGAC
>DATGIY010000257.1:0-11913 GCA_035295475.1 Terriglobales bacterium | reverse complement strand
CGGCCGCTCCACCAATCTGAGCGATCAATTTCCCTGGGGGTTGTGGATTGGCTTCGACGTGCTCTGCGGGGTCATGCTGGCGGCCGGCGGCTTCACCCTGACCGCGGCAGTGCACATCTTCAACCTGCAGCGTTTGAAGCCCATCGTTCGCCCCACCGTGCTGACCGCCTTTTTGGGATATGTGCTGGTGTGCGTGGCGCTGATGTTTGATCTGGGACGCCCCTACCGCATTTGGCACCCGCTAGTTATGCGCAACCCGCACTCGGTGATGTTTGAGGTGGCCTGGTGCGTGATGCTTTATACCAGCGTTCTGGCCCTGGAATTTTCACCGATTGTGCTGGAGCGCTTCCACCTGGAGCGTCCACTCAGGATCATTCGCAAGGCGCTCATTCCCCTGGTCATCCTGGGCGTGATTCTTTCCACCCTTCACCAATCCTCGCTGGGCACGCTCTACCTGATCATGCCCAACAAGCTGCACCCCTTCTGGTATAGCCCGCTGCTGCCGGTGTTCTTCTTTCTCTCCGCGATAGCCGTGGGTCTGGCCATGACCATCTTCGAGTCCTCGATGAGTTCCAAACATTTCGGGCGGCAGCTGGAACTTCCCATCCTGCAAGAGCTGGGAAGGGTGCTGATGGTGGTGTTGTGGGTATATGCAATTCTGCGCTTCGAAGATTTACTGCATCGCGGCGTGCTGCGCGAGCTGCTTGCGGGCGCCTATCACCGCTATGAAACCTCACTGTTCATCATGGAGGTGCTCCTGGCTATCGTCGCGCCGCTGGTTGTGCTTTCTTCTCGCCGCCTGCGCACCAATCCTGGCGGGCTGTACTTCGTGGCGGTGCTGGTGGTGCTGGGATTCATCACCAATCGGCTGAACGTGAGCATCACGGGAATGGAGTCCGCGGCCGGGCTGCACTACATTCCGCGCTGGACCGAAGTGGCAGTCACGGGCGGGATCATCGCCTCCGGCTTTGCCCTGTTCGGCATGGCGGTGAAGTACCTGCCCATATTCCCGGCGGAGGGAACCCTGCCCCTGACAGAAAAGGCGGAGTCAGCGCTCGCCGGCAACGTGGTAGCGGAGGCGGTGCCGGAGCATGCGGGAGATTAAGCCATCGCGAGAAGCGTGGGAGCGCGCGCTCCGGGTGCGCAGCAGTGTGGGGGCCAAGCTCATCCTGCTGCTGCTGGGGGCGATGCTGGTGATCTTCGCCTTATTGGGATTCCTGAGCATACATCTGCATCGGCAGCACCTCGAGGCCGCCACCCTGCAGGCCGCGGAGCGAGTCAGCGATCTCATCAAGCGCAGCACTTCCTATTGCATGCTGCGCAACGACCGCGAAGGCTTGTACCACATGATGAACACGATCGCGGGCGAGCCCGGCGTAGTGCGAGTTCGCATCTTTGATCAGCAGGGCAAGATCAGCTACTCCACCGATCCCAGCGAAGTCAATCGCAACGTGGATAAGGGAGCGGAAGCCTGCTACGGCTGCCATGCGCAATCACAGCCGCTGGCTAAGCTCGACCGGCCCGACCGGTTTCGTATTTACAAGCCCAACGGCCATCGCGTGTTGGGCATCATCACCCCTATTGAAAATCAGTCCAGTTGCTCCAACGCCTCCTGTCACGCCCATCCGGCGAATCAGCAGATTCTGGGCGTGCTGGACACGAATCTGAGCCTGGCCACGGCGGACGCCAGCCTGGCGCAAGGCACACGGCGGCTGCTGGCGTACACCGCATTGGCCGTAATCCTGGTTTCCTTTCTCAGTTGGCAGTTCGTCTGGCGAGTCGTGCACAAGCCGGTTAAACGGCTCACGGCCGGCACCCAGAGGCTCAGCGAAGGCGAACGCGGGCACCAGATCGAGGTGGATTCCCGCGATGAATTGGGCGAGTTGGCCACTTCTTTCAATCGCATGAGCCTGCAGCTGCGGCAGGACGAAGAAGAAATCACCGCCTGGGCGCGAACCCTGGAGGACCGGGTAGAGGAAAAGACGCGCGAACTGCAGCGTGCGCATGATCACGTGCTGCAGGTGGAGAAGATGGCTTCAGTGGGCAAACTGGCGGCGGTGGTGGCCCACGAGATCAACAATCCCCTTTCCAGCATCCTGACCTACGCCAAGCTGTTGCGCAAATGGATGGAGCGTCCGGACGGGGGCCGGGAAAAGCGCGAGGAAGCCGAGCAATGCCTGGACTTGATCGCGGCGGAGAGCCGGCGTTGCGGCGACCTGGTGAAGAATCTGCTCACTTTCTCCCGCTCTCAGCCTATCAACTTGCAGCCGACCGACATTGCGTCGGTCGTGAACCACACCCTACGACTGGTGCAGCACCAGCTGGAGCTGAGCAATATCCAGTGGCAAGTGGATATTACGCCGGGGCTGCCGGCCGTGCTCTGCGATCCGGCTCAAATCGAGCAGGTACTCCTGGCCCTGATGATGAACGCCGTGGATGCCATGCCGCGCGGCGGTAATTTGTGGATCAGCGCCACCACCATGCCGGCCAGCGGCGAACTGGAGCTACAGGTGCGCGATGACGGCAGCGGCATCGCCCCCGATGTCCTGCCGCAGATCTTCGAGCCTTTCCTTACCACCAAAGAAAGCGGGCACGGGGTCGGCCTGGGATTGGCGATCAGCCGCGGCATTGTCGAGCGGCATGGCGGCCGTATCGAAGTGCAATCGGAGGTGGGCCGAGGAACGACCTTCACTGTCTATTTGCCGCTACCGGTTGCGGCCCCCCAGCCCGCATCTGTTGGCGCGGGAGCGACCGCTAAAGCGAGGTGATGAACTTGAACGGCCAAGGCAAACTGTTGATCGTGGATGACGAGCTCAGCGTGCGCGACTCGCTGAACAAGTGGTTCCACGAAGAGGGTTATGAGGTGGGCACCGCCGAGAATGCCAGCGAAGCCCTCTCCCGGATGGCGGAACAGCGCTGGGATGTGGCCTTATTGGACATTAAGATGCCAGGCACCGACGGCATTGAACTGCAGCACCGCCTGCATGAAATCGATGCTCAGCTCATCGTGATCATGATGACGGGGTACGCTTCCGTCGAAACCGCGGTTACGGCGTTAAAAAATGGGGCTTACGATTACGTTACCAAGCCGCTCGACCCGGATGAGATCGCACACCTCGTCAAGAATGCCCTCTCTCACCGCCGCACCCAGCAGGAAAATGTCACGCTCAAGGAAACCGTCGCAGAAGTGATGCGTCCTCCCGACCTGGTTGGCAGCAGTCCCGCCATGAAGCGGGTGCTGGACGCCATCGAGACCGTGGGCCCCACCGATGCTACCGTGCTGATTACCGGGGAGAGCGGCACAGGGAAAGAGCTGGTGGCTCGCGCCATTCACGCCGCCAGCGCCCGGCGCTTCAAGCCGCTGGTAGTGATCCACTGCGGGGCGCTGACGGAAACCCTGCTGGAAAGCGAGTTGTTTGGCCACGAAAAAGGCGCCTTCACCGGGGCGCAATACCGGAAAAAGGGCAAGTTCGAAATCGCCGAGGGGGGCACGGTATTTCTGGACGAGATCGGGGACATCAGCCTGAAAACACAGACCGACCTGTTGCGCGTGCTGCAGGAACGGGAGATCACGCGAGTGGGCAGCAATCAGCCCATCAAGGTGGATTTCCGCTGTGTGGCTGCCACGAACAAAAGCCTGGAAACGCTGATCGAGGAAGGCAAGTTTCGTCCTGACTTATTCTATCGCCTGAACGTTTTTCGCATAGAACTCCCGCCCTTACGGGAACGGACCGACGACATCCCACCCCTGGTGGAACACTTCGTGCACAAGTTCTCGCTGGCCATGAACAAGCGCATCACCCGAGTCGCCCCGGAGGCGATGTATGCGCTGCAGCAGAACGACTGGCCGGGCAACGTTCGCGAGCTGGAAAACGCGGTGGAGCGCGCCATGGTCGTGGCGCAGGAGCCGGAACTGCGCGAGCGCGACTTCATTCTCAAGTCCCCTAACCATAACGGCACAGCCGCCAAGTCGCTGGAGGAGATCGAAAAGGCGCACATCTTGCGCGTCCTGGAAAGTTGCGGCTGGAACCAGACGCGGGCAGCGGAGGTTTTGGGCATTGACCGCGTCACCCTGCACCACAAAATCAAGCGTTACGGCTGGCGCCGTGCCGCGGTTACAAGTGAATGAAGGCCTTAGATCTGCTGCCGATCGGAAATGTCGACGGCCAGCTGGTGCAGGAACTGGGGGCCGCCATGAGCTCGCTGTTCCGCGTTCCTACCCGGATACTGCCCCAATCCCTGGACCCGGAGTTTGCTTTTCACCGCGAGCGCCTGCAGTATCACTCCTCGGAAATTCTGGCTCGCATGCAGCCCGTCGTCAACCACAACTCCTGGCGAGTGCTGGGCGTGGCGGCCGTGGATTTATATATCCCCATCCTGACATTCGTTTTTGGGGAAGCCCAGGTAGGCGGGCCTTGTGCGGTCGTCTCCAGCTATCGCCTGCGGCAGGAATTCTATGGTTTGCCGCCCAATTTGGAACTGCTGGGTGCGCGTTTGCTCAAGGAGTCGGTACATGAAATTGGGCATACACTGGAGTTAACACACTGCAACGATTATGGCTGTGTCATGGCGGCCTCGCACGCCGTTGAATGGATTGATATCAAAGAACCCTGGCTCTGCTCGCGCTGCCAATCGCGGGTGCTGGCAGGAACGGGATAAGGCAAGGACGCCGCCGGCAGGATGCGTGTTTCGGCGGACGACTGGGAATTAGGGGAGGCAATTATGCTGACGAAGGAGCGCCCACGCACTGATCATGACCACAAAACCACCCCTGAGTTTCGCGAGCCGGAAGCCTGGCTGGGCCCCGCGCCCCACAAGGAAATCAGGATTTCCTTCGCGGCCACGCACCTGGAATCCTGGGAGCCGGGCACGGAAGCGGTGATCAGCTGGCGAGGCAAGCGGTTCCGCATTGTGTGTGAAGGCAAAGACGTGCCGCAGATTCAGACCACACGCGGAATTCTGGTTGGTGAATAACCAGGCGGCACAGAGTTAATCGCGCCCCGTGCTGCTGCCCGGCAGCACGGCGGCGCGCAGCTTGGCGGCGGTCGGCACATCGAAGCCTTCCATCACCAGCACCAGTTTCCCGTGCGGCTCGACGAACACAGGACCGTCTTCCGTGTCCCACTCCTCGGCAAGATCCGCAATGGAAACCTGAACACTGCCGGCGCCCGCTGCCGCCTTCTGCGGTGGCGCTGCCAGGGTTTTGAGCTGGTTATATTTCTTGTTTAAAGATGCGGCGTAAATGCCGGCAAACTTTGTGGCTTGCTCCGGTTCAGCCCATTGCGACAAATACAGCAGAGCTAGACTTTGCGGAGCCGCGCCCTTCTGCCGGGCGGCATAGTAATAACCGCCGCGCCACTGCGGCCACAGGCTGTGGGCGACATCTTCGCCGGCATATTGCTCCAGCATTACCGAGAGGTCGAATTCGCCCACTCCGCCCACATCCATCTTCTCCCACGACTTGCCCAGCACCTTTTCCAGATTCGGCGGATGCAAGGGCGCTATGCGGTCGCCGGCAAGGTACACCGCCGGCTGCATCACCTCGCGTGTGTTGAGAGGGGGATGGCGCAGCACCCCATCAAAAGCAGCTTCCTTTCCCTTCCGCTGCAGCAATGTACGCTCAAAATCTAAACCGTAGGTATAAGGGAAAGTAAGCGAATCCTTGATGTAAAGCGGGGCGCTGTTGAACATGGGCGACCCCGCCGCCGCTCCCGCCTTCATGGCAGCGACGATATCGGGGGCATCGAGAATGCTCTTGCCCAGCGGCGCCAGTTCGTAGTCGGTGAGCACCACCATGGCTTGGCCTTCGCTCACCGCCTGGCGGGCGGCTACGGCCTCGTCGTCCTGCACCTCCGCCTCTTTCTTCTCTTCGGGCGGACCGTCCTTCAGCCAGCGCTCCAACCCAAAGTCCTGGTCCTGCAGGGCGTGGGTGAGTTCATGAGCCAACACCGGCTTCTGCACGTCAGCATTCACCCAGTCGAGCAGGTTCACGGTTTTCGACTTGGGATCGTAGTAGCCGGCCACTTGTTCGCGGAGCAAGGCGATCAGGAAGGTCTGCAGATCAAAATTGCGCGGCAGAAGACCGAATTTCTTCAGCACCATCTCGGAGCGGCGCAATCGCTGTGCGTCCTTGTCTTTCTCCATCCGGTCTTGAATGTATTTCTCGGCCTGGTCCCGGCTGACTAAAGCGCGCTTCACCGGGCGGCGCAGCGGAAGCCCGGTATCCTGGCTGGCAAAGCGAAGAATTTCGTCCACGGAGCGGAATAGTTCCTCCGCCTGCTGCTGGGTGATATGGGTTTCTGGCGGAGCAGGCGCGCTTTGGCTCTGAACCGGTGCAGAGGGCTGGGCCGGGCTCTGCGCCAGGGCAGCGCCACTCAGGAAGACAGCGGCGAGCAGATGTTGAAGAATTGTGCTAAGCAAAGCTACAGGTTCTCGGTCCTGGGTGCACGGTACTCGGTACTAGCGGCTGTAAACCGTGGGCTGCGGACCCTTCTCCAGCGTCTGCCGGTCCCAGATCGCGCCTTCGCGGGAATAATTGGCCAGCTCGAAATCCTGGGTCAGCTCCAGAGCGTCGGTGGGACAGGCGTCCTCGCACAGACCGCAGAACATGCAACGGCTGAGGTCGTAGGTGAACGTGGTGAGCTCTTTGCGACGCGTGGCAGCATTGCGTTCGCTGGTAACCACGATCAGATGTTCGGGACAGGCCAGGGCGCACAGATCGCAGGCAATACACATGGTCTCGCCCGTGTCAGGGTTCACGTTCAGCCGCGGCGCCCCGCGGTAGCGCTCGGCCACTTGCGGGCGCTGCAGGGGGTACTGCTCGGTGTAGATCTCTTTGGGATCCTGGTAGCGGAAGGTTACAGATAAACCCTTAACCAGGTCGACCAGAAACACCCGGCGCAGAACGTTAGATATGGACAGTCCCATGTTGGCACCAACTGCTCAGTTTACCACCCCATGCAAGCGAAAAGGCTGTCTGGACCCGTTACCGAGGAGTTTGCGATGCCCCTCATGACCGGGTTCAGACAGCCCTTTTTCCTGCTCGCCGGAACAAGCGTTGGTGGACGAGAATCCGCCCCCTCGGCCTATTTGCGGCGTCGCGTGATGAGGCCGGCAGCCAGCGACCCGAAGCCCAAAAGTCCGAGCAAGGGTAATGGAGACGCAGTCTGCGGGAGATTGCCGGCGGCTTTGTTCTGGGCCGTCTGCGTATTGTCGTTGGCGGCGTTAGCGTTCTGATCGCTCGCAGCTGCGCCGTTATCCGAACTGCTGGGGCTCTGCGCCGCGGTCGCGCTCTGGCTGGAGCTCTCGCTCCCGTTCGCAGCGCTATTGCCGGTCGCGGAAGGATTGTTCTCGGTCGCCGCTCCGCTGTTGGAAACGCTACTGCTGCTTTGATCGCTGGGATTAGCCGGTTGTGCATAGCCCGGGTTGCTGGAGCTGCTGGCTGCACCCGAGTTGGCGCTGGAATTCGCGGCGGACTGGCTGCCGGTGTCGCTTCCAGCGGGAGGGTTGCTGCTGGGATTAGCGGCTGCCGCACTCTGCGAGTTCGCGCCCGTGTTGTCGCTGGGGGCTGGCTGATTCGCAGCCGTCTGCGAGTTGGGATTGGTGGTCGCATTCTGGCTGGAAGCCGAACCGGCTTGGTCAGTGGCTCCCTGAGGCGCGGTCGCTGACGGATTGGAAGCACTAGCCGCGCTCGGATTGTTGCTGGAAGCTCCCGCCTGAGCAGATTGGCCGGCAGCAGCACCGCTCGCGCCAGGGTTGCCGGCGCCCGTGCTGTTGCTGCAGGTATCGGCTACGTGCTGGATGGAACTGACGGTGATGCTGTTATTGGCCCCGCTGCTGGGCGCTGCACCGGCCTGCGATCCCGAGCTGGGACTGGCCGAGCTGGAAGCTCCCGCCGCGGAAGAATTGCTCATCGTGCCCGTTACCTGCACTTCGTGACCGATGTGCTTCTGCAACTGGCTGGTGTCGCCAGTAAGAGTGTAGCTGGTACCGGTCGTATCCTGGGTCAAGGTGTAGTTGCCGTTGGAACCGCTAAGACAGCCCTGAACCGTGGTCTGGTTTCCATTGGCCGCGGCGCTGCCCTGCGCATTGGCTCCCGACTGGTCGCTGGGCGTCGTCTGGCTGTTGGGGTTGTTGGGATTGCTGTTGGGATTCTGGTCAGGCGTCGGCGCCGCCTGAGCATTGGGATTCTGGCTCTGGTCGGGCGTGGGCGTGGCCTGAGTGTTGGGATTCTGGTTCTGGTCAGGCGCCTGCTGGGTTTGCGGCGCTGCCTGCCCGTTATTGGGGTTGCTGGACGATGAGGTACTCTGATCCTGCGCCACCGCCACGGCCGCCCCAAGCAGCAAAATCGATGCCACAGTCAATACTCGCTTCATGCATCTCCTCCGAATGTTCCTGCCTCTGGCGCTGAAGGGCAGGATTACCATCCCACCATTAGAGAGAGCCGCTGGCTGCGGGGTTTGCCGAGGCAGAGCAGCCGCACGTGGCAACAGAGAACCCCTGTGGAATGTGTCGTGTCTCTGACGGGTTGCTGAGCGTCCGCTGGCCAGGGGGAACATCCCGATCCGGAGCAGGCGCCTTGGTCTCACACAGCAGCCGCTCGCCGGTACGGCTAGAATGATGTGCTTACCTATGAATTCACCCACCTCCGATGAACTGTGGATGGAGGAAGCGCTGCGCCAAGCCCAGCGCGCTCTGCAGGCGGGCGAAGTACCGGTAGGGGCGGTGGTGGTCTGTGGCGGGCAGATTGTGGGCCGGGGCTACAACCGAAACCTGCTGGATCAAGACCCCACGGCCCACGCAGAGATGGTGGCCTTGCGGGAAGCTGGGCGGATCCTGGGTAACCACCGTCTGCTGCGGTGCGATATGTACACCACCATCGAACCGTGCGCCATGTGTGCGGGAGCGCTGGTGCATGCGCGCGTGCGGCGCCTGGTCTACGGCGCTGACGACCCCAAAGCAGGCGCCGTTCATTCCGTGCTGCAGGTGATCAACCACCCCGCCCTGAATCACAGGATCGAAATAGAAGGCGGGGTGCTGGCGGGGCGCAGCGCGGAGTTGCTGCAAGCCTTTTTCCGCTCCCGCCGGGGGAGCCAAGCGGAGTGAGACTTTCCGTTATTGGTACTCCTGCCCTGGGCTAAGCCAGGCCCGCAGCGGCATTCCCGGTTAGTTCGTGTCACGATATATATCCCTTTTCCGGGGCTACATCTGCCGCCCTGAACCTCATCCAAGCTAGTAAAGGGGGTAAGCAATGGCAGACTACAGTACGACCATGCCGGTCACGACCAGCCACCGCGCCTCGTGGTCGGCTATTTTTGCGGGCACCTTCGTGTTTGTGGCCATCGAAATCACGTTCCTGGCATTGGGCATCGCCATTTTCGGCGGCAGCGCCGGTACGCCGACGTCAGGGACCATGACTACAGGAATGTCCATCTGGGCAGGCATCCTGACCCTGTTCGCGCTCTATTTTGGCGGGCGTACGGCGGGCCGGCTGAGTGGCACGGCAAACCGCAACATCGCCATGTACCACGGGCTGGTAACCTTCGGCATGTGTATCTTCTCCGCCATTCTGGTTGCCGTTCTGATCCTGGCGCCGGCGGAGATCGCTAACGCCGGCAACGCCAGCGTCAGCATGCTAACGGTACGCCACCTGTTCACCGAAGCGGGCTACGCCCTGTTCGCGTCGCTGTTCGTGGGCGGAATCCTGGCGTGCGTGGGCGCGGCCAGCGAGGCCAGGCACAACGCCGCGCCGCCAATGGAGCGGCCCAGCAATCTGAGAAGCGTGGCTTAGGCCTTCGGCTCGCAGTACAGACCAGCCGGCCCCACAGGAGGGCCGGCTTTTTTTCGGGGACGACTCGTTTGCCGCAGATTGACCGCTGGATCTCGCTCCAGACCGAAACTATCTCCTAATTCTCGCTCGCTTCCGACTCATTTAGAATGGCTGAGCAGACCTCTCACGGAGGCCTGCGCCACAATTCGTAGCTGGCGCCCGGCTGACCACTCCGGACGTCAGAACGTGGAGAGATGGGTGAGTGGTTGAAACCGCACGCCTCGAAAGTTGAGGCGTTCAGGCGGCGTCTGAGCCGCCTGCCGAAATCCTGAGCGCAGCGAAGGACCTCGGATTTGCGGTGGCAACTGCCACGGCGCGGAGAGATGGGTGAGTGGTTGAAACCGCACGCCTCGAAAGCGTGTATACGGGGAACCGTATCGGGGGTTCGAATCCCTCTCTCTCCGCCATATCCACTGATAGCCCAGTAAAAATGCGGCCTTGACGCATATCAGATTTTAGTGTTACCTTCCTGTATACAACTTACCTCCTCCAGAAAGCGCGGAATAAATGCGAACAATCACGGTCAGGCTCACCAAGCGCGTCCTGGTGGAGGGGAAGGGCCTGCGGTTTTGCCCAGCGGTATACAGCGCCAACGGGCGCGTGAAACCCGACTACGTTAAGGTAGACGGCCAAGAGCAGCATCACCCCGAGGGCAGTTATTATCTGGACTACGGCGACATGAATGGCAAGCGCCAGCGTCCCCCGGCTGGCAAGGACGCTGCCGACGCCGAGAACAAACGCAAACAGATGGAACAGCGGCTCGCCGCCCTGGCTGCTGCAAAAGCAGCAGGTATCGAGGTCGCACCCGACACTCCGAAACAGAATACCGAACGTCTCCTCGTGAACGCAGTTCAAAGCTATCTGGACGAAATCAAGCTGACCAAAAAGCTGAAGACACACCAGGCATACAAGACCGCTCTCGATTACTTCCTGGAGGGCTGCAAGAAGCCCACTCTCGATGACATCGAGCGCAAGGACTTGGTGCGCTACCGCGTGTTTCTGCGCGACAAGAAGAACCTCACCGACCGCACCGCCTGGAACAAGTTCTCGAACCTCATGACCTTCCTGAAGGCGCACGGCGTTCGCGGACTGGCCAGGAAAGAGGACTGGCCGCAGTACGTGGAAGAGGTACCTGAGGTTTACGACGCCGAAGAGCTGGACAAGTTCTTTGCCGAATGCACGGCCCAGGAGAGGCTCTACTTCGAGTTTTTCCTGATGACCGGGATGCGCGAGCAGGAGGTCATGCACCAGACGTGGAAGAGCCTTGACTTCACCCGAAACGTGGTTAGGATGCGCCACCTGCCGAAGGGCACGCTTCCGAACGACGCCGACTACGAATGGAAGCCGAAGGCATACAAGGAGCGCGAGATTCGTGTGCCGCAAAAGTTGATGGACGCGCTGAAGAAGTGGAAATCAGAGCGCGATTCCAAGTGCCCGCTGCTCTTCCCCACACGCGGTTGCCGTCCAAAGATGGATTTTCTCGACGTGTGCAAAGCGGTGGCGAGGCGGGCGGAACTCGATGACGAGAACTTCTGGTTGCACAAGTTCAGGGCTACCTTCGCCACAACTGCTCTGCGGAAGGGCAACGACCTGACAACGGTGCAGCATTGGCTCGGCCACTCTGACCTGGCCTCTACCATGCGCTACCTGCGCCCCAACGACAGCCCAGAGGTTCAGGAAAAAGTGGAATCGATGTGGGAGACCACGACCGCAGGCAAGTAACAGCGCAGGCAGGGACATGAATTCTCAGGGCATCGGCTAAGGCCGGTGCCCTCTTTCATCCACTCTGGGCCGACATGCTATCAGGCACCGACACAAACGGGCGGTTGCAGCCCTGACACTGAATGGTATCGGCATCCAGCCGTCTGAGCGCGGCTGGGGTGTGGACGTGGCCACAGTGCGGGCATGTCCACGTTGGTTTCGGTGGCAGGGTCTTGTTGCGCGTTCTCACGATTTAATGACTCGACTCGCCGGAACCGGGACGGGATACATAGATTGGAACTGCAGCCGCGCCTCCAACACTATGGAGAGAGCTGCCACACTCACAGATGTGCGGCCCTTCATGCCCCGGCTTCAATTTGCAG
>DATGIY010000256.1:0-2236 GCA_035295475.1 Terriglobales bacterium | reverse complement strand
TTTGAAACTCGAAACTCGAAACCTGAAACTTGAAACTGGGTTCGCATGAGAACTAATCAACGCATGGAAGGGCTTTATCAGCAGGTTCGCCAGGACAACCTCGACGATCCTCACGCGCTCAGCCAGAAGCTACAGCAGTTGCTGGATTCGCAATTTACGGAGGAAGAGGGGTGTTTTTTTCTCAGTCTGCTTAAGGCCCGCGTACCCAGCGTGAAGCTGCCGGACTTTCAGAATCGCACCGCGTACGAATGTTACGTCAACCACATCCACGTGGAGGATTACTCGGAAAACGGCGGCTTTGAGCCACTAGTGATGCTGGGCCGGGGGCTGGCGGTCGCTCAGGAACTCCGTGATCGGTTGGCCACACAGAAGGTGGGACACCACTTTCATGTCATCGTGAATTTCGATGGCAGCGATCACTGCGATGTGCGTTTTCATACCGTGCGCCCGGACGAGGACTGGATTGGTCCCGATTTGGAGCAATACCCGCAGGAAGCGCTGGCGGTTCTGGATACCATGCCGGTGCGGGATCAGATATGAGTGGACCAGCCAAAGCCGAAGTCGCGCGCCGTGCTGAAGCCGGGCATTGGGGCAAGGAAGTCCGCTCCGATCTGCATGTCAGCGTTGAACTGCGGGCGGAGGGTGGAGTCGAGATTGCTCTTGAGTCGCGGGTAGCGCCTTATTACGGGGAAAACATCCTAGCGCAGGCACGCCAGGTATTGGCTCAGCTCGCGGTGCAGAACGCGCAAGTAATGATCCACGACGAAGGTGCTTTGCCCTTCGTGATTGCCGCTCGCATCGAGGCCGCGGTTCGGCGCGCCGGAGCCGGCCAGGGGCGCAGGGCTCTCCCGGACCAGGTTCCGCTGCCCCCGCCTTCCGCGCGCGACCGCTTGCGCCGCTCCCGCCTCTACCTGCCCGGCAGCGAACCGAAATACTTTATCAACGCTGGTCTGCATACGCCGGACGGGGTAATTCTTGACCTGGAGGACTCGGTGCATGCCGCCGAGAAGGATGCGTCCCGCATTCTGGTGCGCAATGCCTTGCGTTCCGTTGACTTTTCGGGCGCCGAGCGCACGGTGCGCATCAACCAGCTGCCCCTCGGCCTTTCTGATCTGGAAGAAATCATTCCCCAACAGCCCGACATGGTGCTCATTCCCAAGACTGAGCGCGCCGAGCAAGTTGTGGAGGTAGACCGCAAGATCGCCGAGCTCAAGCGGGAACATGATATTTCCCGTCCCATCTGGCTAATGCCGATTCTGGAATCGGCGCTGGGCATCGAAAATGCTTTCGCTGTAGCTGCCGCCAGCCCTAGCGTAGGCGCGGTCACCATCGGGCTCGAAGACTACACCGCCGATCTCGGCGTGGTTAAGACGAGCGAGGGGGCGGAAACGCTTTACGCCCGCACCCGTATGGTGAATGCCGCTCGTGCCGCGGGGGGCCAGGCCATCGATTCCGTGTACAGCGACGTTGCCGATATGGACGGCCTCCTGCACTGGGGGCAGCGCTCGCGTGCTCTGGGTTTTGAGGGCATGGGCTGCCTGCACCCCTTACAGGTGCCTGTCGTGCATCAGGCGTTTGCACCTTCATCGGTGGAAATAGATAAGGCGCGGAGAATCGTAGCCGCTTTTGAAGAAGCGCAGCAGCGCGGCCTGGGCGTGGTTAGCCTGGGATCGAAGATGATCGATCCCCCAGTCGTGCAGCGCGCCTTGAAACTGGTGAAACGAGCGAAAGACATGGGGCTGGTGCAGTAGTTTGCAGCTGGTCCGGCGATACAAAATACCAGTTGCTAATTACAAAATACTTTACGGCCGAAAGCCTGCATCCGAAGGCCGAAGGCCAACGACCAATAACTGACTGATGACTACTACCGCCGCGCGCGTCGAACTCGCCCGCAATGCCGCTGGACGCCTTGTGCCCATCTCGGTCAACGGCAAGGACCAACGCCCCTACCAGGGCGTCAATCAGGATGACCCCCAGGGCCGCAAAGCGGCGCCGCCTATCCATTCGTGTGCGCATTATCCCGAAAACGGCGATAAGCGTGTCCCCGACCTTGAAACCGCGCTGCGCAAATGCGGTTTGCGCAACGGCATGGTTATCTCCAGCCATCATCATTTGCGCGATGGCGATCGAGTCGCGCTTCTGGCGCTGCAGGCTGCGGCCCGGCTCGGCGCCAGGGACCTGATGTGGTTTCCCAGTGCGTCATTCCCGTCTCAGGCTGCGGCCATCGAGTTCTTGG
>DATGIY010000255.1:0-3698 GCA_035295475.1 Terriglobales bacterium | reverse complement strand
CCACACGATCCGGCGCCAGCGAGAGGGTCCCCCGGCCTTTGTCAACTCGTGTGCCACCCTCAGCCGCCACAAGTGGCTCAAACCACAGATCAAAATCGTTTGACACGAATACCCAAAATAGCGCTGTGATCTTCCATACTGGAATCAGAGCAAAGACCAAGGCAGTTGCGCATGCCGGCAATGCTAACGCCACCCGAACTTCGCAGCCGCCAGGCGTTGCTCACGGAGAGGTGGTGCTTCTGGCCGTGCGCAAGTGGCTGAAACCAAAGATTTTCACCTAAAAACTACGTAACAAAGAATTTAGCCGACCCAGCTAAAATCCTCGTTGCAAAGAATTTAGCCGAGGAGGGGGGTGGGGGGGTATCACCCGGGAAGCGGCACGCGGATGCCCCATCCTTTGCGATTTTGCAACGGGTGGAAAGAGTCGGGTCACAGGCGGGAGCCGCTGGCAGCGCTTACGATGTTCACGTGACTCAGCGACTGCGCCGATATTATGGCACACGTGACCTGCACTTCATCCGTGGCAGCAGCGCTGTGGCGAACCATAACCAAGCCGCTTCATCTGCGGTGCCGAAGAATCTTTTTCACCACTTGCTGGGCCCCGGAGCTGCGGTATACTCTGCTGCGCTTTTTAAGAAATGTTGGGGGCGCTGAGCACATGAAATCTTGTTCTCTGATCCTGGCCCTGGCCCTGGTCGCGGCGGGCGGCGCGTGTTCCGGATCGAAAACCAGCCCACCCGCCGGCGCGTTTGCCAATGTTGCCACTACGGCCAGCGCGGCCGCGCCCTCGCGTCCTGTTTCCAATCCCTGCTCGCTCACTAACCCGGCCGAAGTCTCCGCCGTCATGGGCAGGAAGTCGGGTCCGGGAGAGTTCCACAAGGATCTGGGCGGACGCTGCAATTTTTACGACTCGACTTCGCAGTATGAAATCTTTTTGCAGACTATAGACACGGCCACGTTCGATTCCCTGACCCATCTTCCCGGGAATACGAAGGTTTCCGGAATAGGCGACCGCGCGCTGTGGTCGGATGGTTCGCTTTACGTGCAGAAGGGCGATCGGGCGCTGCAGATCGGTTTCTCTCTGCCTCATCCGCTCAAGACCATGACGCCGGCAGCGGAGAAACTGGCCAAGCTGATCGTCAGCCGGATGTAGCCGCTGCCCGCAGTTCCCCAGGCGCATGCTCACGCACAGCGGCGGAGCACCTTGGCACCGGGAAGGGCGATTGTACATGCGAAGCTCAGAAACGTTATTGCGACCGTACACGATCCCACTTTTTTGACCAAGAAGACGGTCGCTCGCGCCTCCATTACTTGCCCTCTTTAGAACGCGGCCCGATGTCCCATTTTGGGAAATGCTATGCCCGGGCTAAGTGCCGGCTGCGCAACTACTGGGTGGACCAGTAATCAATATAAGGGACTGCATCAGCGCCAACCGCGGTTGTGCCGGGCGCGCGAGTATGCTTGGAGGTAAGAAATGAGTTCAGCTCATATCCACTTGATCCTGAATCACATTCCGGTGATGGGAATCGCCTTTGCTGCCGCCATCATGGCTTTCGCGATGCTGCGCCCCAGCAGCGAGCTTAAGAAGCTCAGTCTGGTGTTTTTTGTCTTCATTGCGCTGGCGGCCATCCCCACCTATCTGACGGGGGAGCCGGCGGAGAAGTCGCTGACCGGCTACAACGTGCCCACGGCTGTAATCGAGAGGCACGAAGAAGCCGCCGGAGCCGCCTTGGCGGGAGTGGAAATACTCGGAGTCATAGCCCTGGCGGGCCTGGTTCTGTTTCGCCGCACCACGCCACCCCAATGGTTCTTCGCCGGTTGCCTGGCAATTGCGCTGGCTATTGGAGGAATCATGGCCTGGACAGCCAATCTCGGCGGACAGATTCGGCATCCTGAAATCAGCACAGCGCAAGGCTCAGGCACTCACGCGCCGTCATTGCCCAGTCCTGAAACTGATTGATAGTCAGGATGAGCACCGTGGCGGAACTAGCCAAATGGCGAGCAAAGGGCGCTCCCAGCCGGTCTAACCAGCTGGCGAAGGCTATTCATCTGCCACGAGCATGGTCTCTTATGGAGCCGTTTTTTCCAAAGCGGCGGCAAGATGCACGCTGGAGCCGGCATCGATGGAGAGATCGCGAGTCCAGTCCTTATAACCAGACATGCTGACACGAATAGTATGCTTGCCGGGCTTGAGCTTCAGGGTGGCGGGGCTATTGCCGCTGAACTGTCCGTCAACGTAAACGTCGGCGCCGTCGGGAGTCGTGGTCAGGTTCACAGTCGCGACCGCGTCGGCAGGCAAAGCGTTCTCAGCCGCAGCCTGGGACGGCGGTGTGGATTGCTCCGTATCTTTGGTCACATTCGTAGTGACGCCCACGGGAACAAATTGCCGCTCCTTTTCCGCAACTGAAACGGGAACACCGGTAACACCCTGCAGTGCGACCAGCATGGCGCGATAGTTACTTTTGTCGCCCTGAAGAAGGATGCCGGCGTTTTTACCGTCCGGAGTCTTGTACTGGATACCAATGTAATGTAGCCGCGTCTTGTGAAATAGCCCAAAAAGCGCCACCGGCGCAACCAGAACCGCGAGAGCAATCATGGTGCCTACCCGGCGGTGCGCCTCCTGGCCATAGCTGAGCGAGGTAACCGACTTGGGAGGTATGTCAACCCGCTGCTTATCGTGCAAGACCAGGGTGATCGCGTCGGAGGTTACAGTGAGTGTGTTGTCCCATTCTTTGGGGTCAACCTTCGAGGGCACCGACCCGCCGTTGTACCGCACCCGGGTGAAACTATTGCCATCGGCATAGGCCAGGATCGAGGTGCATAAAACTATGGCCAGAATTCCTTTTAGGTGGCGCACATTGCCTCCAAACTCTTGCCGGAGCCGAAACACGGCCGCGCAATGGGTGTGCCTCATCGTATGGATTCTGGCACGATCAGGTAGAGGGATGTACCTCTTCCGGATTACAGGA
The DNA here is from genome assembly GCA_035295475.1 of Terriglobales bacterium. Classification (GTDB taxonomy): domain Bacteria; phylum Acidobacteriota; class Terriglobia; order Terriglobales; family Acidobacteriaceae; genus JAICWP01. The sequence goes on along the minus strand of DATGIY010000255.1, from coordinate 729 downwards.
ATCAGAGCAATAAACGGGTGGGCGGGGGCTTGCCCAGAACCAGAACACTTTTGCGGGGCTCAGCCGAGCGACATCCTGCCGAAGACGCGCGTCAGCTTCCGCCTGTCCGAGTTGACCCCAGCTCAGGGTTCGATCGTAATTGGCGCGTTGTAGTTCGAATAGATGATGGTGGTGGTGTTCTTCTTATCCTTGACAACGTTCTGCACCGGCAGCAAGTCTGATCCTACATACAGGGTAGCGGGGATGCCGTGCGAAGTGAAGGTGTACACATGCACGCTCTGGCCATTAAGCGTTTGCATGCCCAGGTCGCGAGCTGACTGCTTCATCTCGTCGTTGGCGGAAAAGCGCAGGTCTTTAATCATCTTCTGCATCATGCCGCCGAAAGGAAGATGGGTAGTGCGTCCTTTGCGCACCATGTAGGCATCGCCGCCGATCAGCAACTCGGTCATATCAGGATTGGGCTGGATGCGCCACCGGTCCGGAGCTACGTAGTCTACGATCACGGTATGGCCGTTGGAGAACTGCTCCACCGCGTGCCAGGACTTGGCGTTCTGGAACGCGGTTTGAACTTTTACCAAGTCGTCGTAGGCATCGGCTAAAGCCACCATGGGCACGAGTACAGCGACGGCAAGCACAGCGCGAAGCAGGACCGAACGCAACATGAAGCCTCCTCAACACAAGTGTGGCGGAACACAGTGTTAAAAAAATGCCGCGAAATCGTACCAGCCG
>DATGIY010000254.1:0-2532 GCA_035295475.1 Terriglobales bacterium | reverse complement strand
CGACCCTCGTATTAGCCGCATCCACCTTCGTCTTATGGTCGGGGAAGACGTTCGGCCAGAACGTTGTGCTCGGCGTTCTGGAGGACCAGCCAGGCTATTACGCCGGCGACTCATACTTCCGCGCCGTGCGGGTCGTGTTTCACAAGAACGGTCCGGACTGGTGGGCCTTTCGGGGCGACTGTCGTGACCAGGACTGTTTGAAAAAGATCCCAGCCGAGTACCCCCAGGAAGAAGCTTGGACAATCGCATTTGACGGCAAGAGCCTGGGAAGCATTACGAGCCGAGCGCCGACAGAATATAAGTGGTACGCGAGTGTGGGTCAGGAACAGATCGTTAGCACGGGTGTGGTACCAACGGTAGGAGAGCGATCCACAGAGTTCGCGGGCCAGCTTGGTGGCCCTGTTTATCGGCCCTTGGTGGCCAACTCGCATCCGTACATCAAGGATCCCGACCTCTGGAAACCATTCACTCCGAGCCAGGATCGGGTGACTGCGCTGCGGCAGCAGTTCCGGAAACAGTTTCCGAAGCTGTGCCGTCACGGCGGTGCCGACAGCAGCGAGATGAAGCCGCTTCCCTATCGAGATGCAGACGTGAAACTGGTTAAGGCGTACGGCTCCCGGACCGGATGGATAGTGGCGCGCTTGCACTTGCAGGCCGTCGACTGCGAGGATGCGGAGGCTGGATTCGATATCGATGACCCCTGGTTCGTGGTCGATCCGGCAGGGACAGTGAAATATCTTGACTCCGGGATGTGGCTGGTTGACGCAGGTGACTATGACAACGATGGCAAATCTGAGCTTGTGTTTTCGATCGACCGAGACAACCGCGGCGGATATTTGCTGTTCTATGATGATTTCAAAAAACATGTGGCGTTCGAATACACCTTCCACTGAGGAGTGCACGAGCTCGTAACTTCCCAGGTACTTCCCCACCATCCCTCCTCCCGCTACAACTTACGTATCTATGACTCACGCACAACTGGTGGAACGGGCGGTGCGATGGCTGCGATCGTATCGCTGTGGAGTAGTGTTGTCGGAACAGGCCTGCGTCAGCGGGGAGATGCCGGACGCGATCGGGTGGAAGCAGGCATGTCATTCCGTGCTGGTGGAGTGCAAGGTTACGCGGGCGGATTTTCTGGTGGATCGTGCCAAGCCCTTTCGGCAGAAGCCGGAAAAAGGTGTGGGTAGCGAGCGCTTTTATTTAACACCCCCGGCATTGGTGAAAGCCGAGGAATTGCCGCCGGGGTGGGGATTGCTGGAATACCGGCGGGGACGCATCGAGACCGTGCAAGCCTCGGCCAAGAATCTGCGGACCGCGGTGGGATTCCGCTACGAAATGAACCTGCTGCTGGCGAGTTTGCGGCGAGTTGAAGTGCGGATCGAACCGCAGAGCATCACTGACTTCCTGAAGTGGAAGAACCGGATGGCTGAGTACAACCGCGGGACCTTGCCGGAAGGGATTGAGGCGGCCGAGGACGAGCTGAATGTGTTTCTCGAACCGGAAGTATCCTGTTAAGCAGCTTCCCAACACTCCCGTGCCGGGCTTTTACACATCGCCGCTTTCGCGGCTGCACTCTCCTGGGAAATATGCCACAGCAAAAGAAAACCGGGCTGGTTGGCCCGGGCTTTCCTGCGTCGAGTGGATGCGGTTACATCACGCTCGGCGCGACCGGCCGCAAAGGGACTCCGCTGGCCAGTCATAAATCGCCGGCGAAAAGCCCGCCGTACGAGTCGGGCGTGCAATTTCTCTTCCACGACTTACGCTCACGTCACGTCGCATAAAATTGCAGCATGTGATTGATTTAATGAATGTTAGTCCACAAAGAGATCCGCTTCTTGTTCCCAACTTCCGCGGCATAGCAGCAAAGTATTGCACAACCTGCACAGGAAAGTGTGCACCTTGCGGAGCTGGCAGCGGGCGGAACTAAGGTTATTGGAACGTCTTCAAGGCAGGTCTACATATCCCTGCGGCCTTCCATGGCTTTGAGCATGGTGATTTCGTCGGTGTATTCGATGTCGCTGCCGACAGGGATACCCATGGCGATGCGGGTCACTTTTACTCCGGCCCGCTTGAGTTGCTGGAAGAGGTACGTGGCGGTGGCTTCGCCTTCGACCGTTGGGTTGGTAGCCACAATGACTTCATCGACGTTGCCGGCGTCGACGCGGGTGATGAGGTTCGAGATGCGGAGTTGCTCAGGACCGATGCCGTGAAGCGGGGAAATCGCTCCGTGCAGGACGTGGAAAACTCCATTAAAGTGTTTGGTCTTTTCGATGGCGGCGATGTTGGTGGGCTCCTCAACCACGCAAACCAGGCGCTGGTTGCGGGTGGCGCTGGTGCAGTAGACGCACGGGTCGACGTCGGTAATGTTGTTGCAAACCGAGCAGAGGCGCAGGTTAGCCTTCACGTCGCGCACTGCGGCGGCCAACCCTTCGGCGTCTTCATCGCTGGCGCGGAGAATGTGGAACGCGAGGCGCTGTGCGCTTTTGGCGCCGACACCGGGGAGCTTCTTCAGTTCGTCGATCAGGCGGGACA
>DATGIY010000253.1:0-3052 GCA_035295475.1 Terriglobales bacterium | reverse complement strand
CGTGCGGCTCCCACTCCGCCGGCATGCGATAGCCACGTTCACGGAGGGCAGTTCCGGCAGGAAAGATTTGCGGGCGCGCAGTCACGTTTCCGTCGGCCTATCCAGGAACCGCTGGGTGATGGGCGCGTAGCTATCGATGCGGCGGTCACGCAGAAATGGCCAGTTACGCCGAATCTCTTCCAGCTTGCTCAAATCTACCTCGCCTATCAGAATCTCTTCTTTTTGGGGCGAAGCTTCGGCGATCACCGTGCCGAAAGGATCACACAGGAAAGATCCTCCCCAGAACTCCAGGCCCGCCCCCGGCGCCTGCTTGCCGCGGACGTTGCCCGTCTCGAAACCCACGCGGTTGACCGCCGCCACGTACACGCCATTAGAGATAGCATGTGCTCGCTGGATGGTGCGCCAGGCGTCGTGCTGGGCCGCGCCGTATTGTTCCTTTTCTGCCGGATGCCACCCGATCGCGGTGGGATAAAAGAGCACTTCTGCGCCTTGCAGCGCGGTCAGCCGCGCCCCTTCCGGATACCACTGATCCCAGCACACCAGCGTGCCCACGCGGCCGGCCTGCGTGTCGAACGCTCGATAGCCCAGATCCCCGGGCGTGAAGTAGAACTTCTCGTAATACAGTGGATCGTCGGGAATGTGCATCTTGCGGTAGAGGCCGCGCAGCGAGCCATCAGCATCAAAAACCGCCGCCGTGTTGTGGTAGATCCCGGGCGCCCTCTTCTCGAACAGGGAGGCGATCAGTACGATACCCTGCTGGCGGGCCACTTGCGACAGCCCCGTGCTGCTGGGGCCGGGAATGGGCTCGGCCAGGTCGAAAAGCGCGGCATCTTCCCGTTGACAGAAATACTGGGTGCGGAACAACTCCGGCAGGCAGACCACGCGCGCGCCCCGTCCCCCGGCTTCGCGCACAAGCTCCACCGCGCGCTCCAGGTTTTCTTCGGGATCGGGCGTACATGACATCTGCACCAGCCCGACCTTAAAGTTCTTCCCCGCGCTCTCCGCCATGGGCAATAGCATAGCAAACGCTCTTCTCGGTCATCCCTGCGCGCCGTTCCTGGCGCAACGGGTTGACGTCAAAGGACGCAAAGATATAGCTTGCTGTTTCCCTGCAAGGGCGGAGGTGAAACCGTGAAGCACGGCAATCATGTGGGTGGCGAAGGCATCGAACGCAAGCTGCACGACCCCGTCGAAGATCGCCTCACCCCGCTGGAGCCGCTCGATCCGGCTCGCTCCCGTTCGCTCGATGCCCTGGTCCGCGCCATGGGACGCACCGCCTTCACCGGCCGCCAACTGGGCGAAGCCGCCGACGTGCTGGAAGCTATGGCCCGCGACAAGGATTGCTTCGTGGTCATGACCCTGGCGGGGGCCATGACCGTCGCCAAGCAGGGCCTGATCATCACCGAGCTGATCGATCGGGGCATCGTCAAGGCCATCGTCTCCACCGGCGCCCTCATGGCCCACGGCCTGGTGGAGGCCACTGGCCGCGCTCACTTCCGTGTCAATCCCGACTTTAAAGACGAAGAGCTCTATGAAGCCGGCTATAACCGCGTCTATGACACCATCGAGCCCGAGCGTAATCTCGACGACGTCGAGCGCGTGGTGTTCCATGTCCTGCAGGCGTGGAACCCGGAAGAGGTAGTCTGCTCCTGGAAACTGAACCGGGCTATCGGCAAATACCTGCACCAAACCGTGGAGGAGCGCGGCATCCTGAAATCGGCCTACGAGAAGAACGTGCCGGTCTTCGTCCCCGCCTTTACCGACTCCGAGCTCGGCCTGGATTTTGCCCTCGATAATCGCGTCCGCGTCCGGGAAAACAGGCCCAAGCTGCGTTACGACCCCTTCGAGGACCTGGAACACTTTGCCGCCACCATGCTGCAGCAGAAGCGGCTGGGGATTTTCACTATCGGTGGCGGTGTTCCCCGCAATTGGGCCCAGCAGTTTGGTCCCTACATTGAGCTCAGGCGGCGGCGGGGCGGGGAAGATGTTCCCCTGAAGCGCTACCACTATGGCCTGCGCATCTGCCCGGAACCGGTCTATTGGGGTGGGCTTTCCGGCAGTCCCTATACGGAAGCAGTCTCCTGGGGCAAGTTCGTGCCTCCGGCCGAAGGCGGCAAATTTGGCGAGGTCTTTGTCGATGCCACAGTCGGCCTTCCTTTGATCGTAGGCGCGGTCCTGGAGCGGCTGGATAGGGAAGCAGGGGCGGTCCAGGAGAAGGTCTCCGCGAGTCGTCCCCGCAAAGCGCTTAGTCGAAAATAAAGATCGCGGCTGCGATCACCGTGGTCCACAGGCCGCGCTTATCCCCAACTGCCGACTGGGTAACATTAGCGGTGCGCACAATCTTGTTGGAGATGCGGTAGATCTCTTTCTTCTCGTCCCAGGAGCGGTCCGGGTCGAATTCCACATTCAAGGTGGTGGCTAGCATCTCCGCCGCCAGTTCCTCGGCGTAGTCGCCGGCGGCCTCTTCCTTCTCTCCAAAGGAGTGATGTTCGCTCAGGTAGCCGTACGTGTTACGGTCGGCGGGAATGGCTACGCCGATGCTTGCCGCCAGCAGCCGGTGTGGCTCACGGGTGGAGTTTTCTGCCACTACCGCAAATGCCACCTCGCCGTGGTGCAGGTATTTCAGCCCCTGGGTGCGGGAGAGCAGCTTACATTGTGGCGGAAAGATGGAAGATACGCGGACCAGGTTCTGCGATGCGATGCCGGCGTCGCGCAGCGCCAGCTCAAAAGAGGTCAAACGTTCCCGGTGTTTCCCTACACCCTTGGTAAAGAAAACCCTCTTGGGAACCATGTTTGTGGCCAATTCCGCTATCCTCCGCGTCGTGGGTGGATTTTTTCACAATCTAACACAGCGCCAAATTTGCCTGGGTGAATTTTTGGAGAAAAAACGAGGGCGGGAGCCTTCCGCCCCCGCCCGGCGCCACCACTCCTCCGCTCAGCTGCCCTTGACCGTGGCCACATGGATCGTGTTGCCGTCCGCGGCTCCCGTGACCGTCGCTTTTTGCCCCGCCAGCTTGTCCACTTCGGCCTCATGCCCTTGCAGGGTGTAAAC